>CAJPPL010000023.1:0-21282 GCA_905372585.1 Streptococcus oralis | reverse complement strand
TTATTTCATTGTTGGGAAGAGCAATACATCACGGATAGTAGTTGTATCAGTGAGGAGCATGCAGAGACGGTCGATACCGATACCCAATCCACCTGTTGGTGGCATACCGTATTCAAGAGCTTCGATGTAATCGTAGTCGATGCCTGTTGCTTCATCGTCACCAAGTTCTTTGGCTTTCGCTTGAGCTTCAAAACGGCTAAGCTGGTCGATTGGGTCGTTCAACTCAGTAAAGGCATTACCGTACTCCTTAGTCATGATGAAGAGCTCAAAACGGTCAGTAAAGCGGTCGTCTTCAGGATTTTTCTTCGCGAGTGGAGAGACAGCTACTGGATGTCCGTAGACAAAGGTTGGTTGGATCAAGGTTTCTTCAACAAATTCTTCAAAGAAAGCGTTGATGATGTGGCCAACTTCAGTGTGGTGTTTCTCAACTGGAACTTTCTTCTCAGCAGCGATAGCTTTTGCTTCTTCAAAAGTCATTTCTTGCCAGAAATCAACACCGGTAATTTCCTTGATAGCATCCACCATGTGAACACGTTTGAAAGGTTCGTTGATTTTGATTTCAGTTCCTTGGTAGTTAACTGGACCATCACCCTTAACTGATTTAGCAGCGTGTTGGATAATACCTTCCGTCAAGTCCATGATATCTTGGAAGTCTGCATAAGCTTGGTAAACCTCGATTGAAGTGAATTCAGGGTTATGAGTGGCGTCCATTCCTTCGTTACGGAAGATACGGCCAATTTCATAGACACGTTCCATACCACCAACGATAAGACGTTTTAAGTGAAGCTCGGTCGCGATACGAAGCACCATGTCAATGTTCTGTGCATTGTGGTGAGTGATAAATGGACGAGCAGCAGCACCACCGGCTTCATTATGAAGAACAGGTGTTTCCACTTCAAGGAAACCTTTTTGATCTAGATAACGACGGATTTCAGAGATGATTTTTGAACGAGTGACAAAGCGCTCAAAGCTTTCACGGTTAGAAATCAAGTCAAGGTAACGTTTACGATAAATTGTTTCAACGTCTGTCAAACCGTGGAATTTCTCAGGAAGTGGGCGAAGTGCTTTAGACAAGTGAGTGATATGAGTTGCCTTGATAGAGAGTTCACCCATATCCGTACGCATGACTTCACCTTCGACACCGAGGAAGTCACCGAGGTCAGCCTTTTTGAAGATTTCGTAGTTTTCTTCACCGACTTCATCTTTACGAACGTAGATTTGGATTTGACCTTCACGGTCTTGGAGATGGGCAAAGCCAACTTTCCCTTTACCACGTTTAGTTACTAAGCGTCCAGCGATAGTAGCAGTTTCATTTAGTTCATGTAATTGTTCTTTATCAAGTTCTGCAAATTTGTCTTTTAGTTCTTGAGAGTTAGCAGTACGTTCAAAACGTTTTCCGAAGGGATCAATTCCTTGTTCACGGAGCGCAGCCATTTTTTCACGGCGAACGATCTGCTGGTCATTTAGTTCTTCCATATGTTCTGTAGACATGGGTTCCTCCTAATTTTACTCAAAATTTAATACGATGAGTCATTTTTTGCGATACTCCCATTTTATCATAAATAGCAGAGAAATTCACGGATATTCTTTGAAAACTAAAAAGAACTTGACTATTAAGATCAAGTTCCATTATTTTCTTTGATAGGAAGTGTCATTCCATCTTTCTAGAGTGAAGGTTTCAAAATCATCGGTCTCTAAAACTGTCAGACTAGCATTGGCCAAGCCTCCTTCTTTGCGGAGGTGAGCCTCTTTATAGCCTATAAGTGTACGAAGGCTAGCAGTGAGATTGGCCCCATGCCCGACAATCAGAATGTTTTCAGCCGGACTTTCTTTCAGAGATTTGATAAACTGAATGGTTCGCTGAGTCGTAGAGTAGAGGGACTCAGCTTCAAACATCTTCGTATCAAACTGAGCCAGATTAGAGCGAAAGGCCTTGATTTGTTGTGGGTAGATGGCATTGAGCGTAGCAATTTTTAATCCCTCTAGTTTGCCAAGTTGCCATTCACGTAGGTCAGGAATGCTTTTTAAAGGACAAGGAGCCTGGAGTTGACTTTGGATTATTTCAGCAGACTTAACTGCTCTGGGTAAATCACTAGAATAAATCGTATCAAAATGAATTTCATTGAGATACTGCCCAAGTTGTTTTAGGATGTCAATGGACTCTGAAAGAAGGGGAGAGTCGCCACTAGCACCTTGAAAACGTCCTTCAAGATTCCAGACAGTCCGACCATGACGGACAAAATAGAGTTTCATCAGTTGTTTTCCTCCAAGATATCAGCAAAGTCCGCTTTTACAAAGCTGGCTAAGTCTTGAGGTCGGATGATGATACTATGCCCGACTTCTCCAGCAGAGACAATCATTTGGTCTAAATCCAAAGCAGTCTGATCAATAAAAATGGGATAATTGTGTTTTTGGCGAATGCCGACGGGGTTATTAGCCCCATGAATATAGCCTGTTGTTTTTTCCAGATCTTTTTGAGGAATCATGCTCACTTTTTTATTACCAGAAACCTTTGCTAGTTTTTTCTCAGCGAGGTGTTCTGTTATGGGAACGATTCCGATGATTGGCCCTGTTTTGTCCCCTAATAGAGCCAAGGTTTTAAAGATATGAGTTCGATCATATTCCGAAGGAAGTTCACCCTCAAGCGCATTGATCTGAATACCAGAATGGTCAATACCCGCCTTGGTCAAGATTTGCTCGACCAAGGTTTTTTTAATCTTGACTTTTTTTGCCATTATTTATACTTATCCTCCAATTGACTCATCCAGATACCAAGCCAAATGCCAAGTGCAAAGAAGAAGGCGATGAGAACATAACTCACGATAGAAAGTCCAGTATATTGGATACTTTCAGCACTTCCAGCATTTGGAATCAAAATCAAGAGGGTGCTTGATAGCACAATTCCAATAATAAAGTGATAAACACGGGAGTGGTAGTTGTTCAAGGCATGGTCCATTAATTTTGAAAAAATGATGAGGGTTGCACCTGCACCAATTCCGATAGGAAGGAAAGTTCCAAATAAATCAAAGGTTTTAAAACCAGTTAGCATTGGAGCGTACAGCCCTAAAATCAAGAGTAGATTTGACGGACTTAAACCAGGCACCAAGACACCAAGCGCTAAAAGAGCACCCGCTAAGATGAAACTAGCGAAACTAGCACTGAGTGAACCAACAACAAAGTTTAGCGCGTAGAGCCCGACACCTGAAAGGATAAAGGTGGTCCAGAACCAGACTAGGTCGATCTTGTCACGATCAGATTCTCGAGTAGATTCTTTAAGGAGGCTAGGAACCGTACCGATGATAGCTCCAGCAAAACTCCATAAAACATAGACCTGGTAATTTTCAAGCAGATACTCGATTGGATAAGAAAACAAACCAATGCCTAGCAACATCCCGATTGCTACTGGGATAAAGTATAGGACATTCGCTTTAAAATCCTTAAAAGGATGAGCCAGAAAGCTAATCATTCGCTCGTAGATCCCCAAAATAGCTGCCAAAACACCGCCTGAAATTCCTGGTAAGATAAATCCTAAGGCGATGACGATTCCTTTAATAACTCTTGCAATCCATGAAAACATCATAAAATCCTCAATTTCATAAAATTCTTTCTCTATTCTATCAATTATAACACAGACGAGAAGAAAATGAAAAAACAAGTGAAAAAGAGAGCAATTTTCACTTGTTTTATGGTCTTAAAAATAGTTTTCTGAAGGTTTCTTCTTTTTCCTTCAAGGTAGAAATCAGGTTAATATCTAAATGATGTTCAAATCCAGCAATTCTTCCTTTTGAAGTATATTGATGGAGGTCGTAGTCTAAACTGGTATTGGGTGTTGTTTCAAAGTAACCAGAGTCTGTCCCGTAGGAAGGAATCCAAATAGCAGTAAACTTATCTGTATTGATACTATGCTCTTGCATGAAATAAACACCAATATAGATGCCGATGTTTTTAGCACCTAAAGATTCCAGTTTAGCACGAAAGGCTTCAACCCCTTCATTCATATCAGACATTGTTTTTTCTTCCACGTCCAACCAATAGTAACTAGGGTTGTAAGGAGAAGCAGCATTATAGAAAACTTCAGCGGCTTTTTCCATTTCTTCCTTGCTGGGGCTAGCTAGATAGGCATAGACTCCAACTGGGACATTACGCTTTTGAAATTCTGTAATATGACTTTTATAGGCTTTATCAATACCATTGGCATAAGCCGCATCATTTTTTTCAGTATGTTGAGCCCCATTGTGGACGCGAACAATAACACCTGAAATATTTTGAGACAAGGTATCGTAGTTGATTTCCTCAGGTCTTTGCCAGCCAGAGACGTCAATAATAGGTTTGTCAAGATTATGCAAGGCCTGATTTTCAACCTGGACTGCATTGGGTTTTGACTTGACAGGATGGTCTTCATAAGTTGGTCTATTGAGGATCAAAATAGCTATAAATATAGTAAATAAAGTAAAAATAATAGCTGGATGAATCTTTTTTCTCATATTTAAATAGTTTAACGTAAATAGATAAAAAAATCAAAGAAAACATCGGAAAAAGTGAATATATGGGCTTCTTTTCCCTATTTCTCTGTTTGTTTACTCCTAAGAAACTAAATTATGGTATAATATAAGGGAATTTCTAGAGAAAAGAGAAGATTATGTCAAATTATGCCATTATTTTAGCAGCGGGTAAAGGTACTCGCATGAAATCAGATCTTCCAAAGGTACTTCATAAAGTAGCTGGAATTTCGATGTTGGAACATGTTTTTCGTAGTGTTGGTGCTATTCAACCTGAAAAAACAGTTACTGTAGTTGGTCACAAGGCTGAGCTAGTTGAGCAAGTCTTGGCTGGTCAGACAGACTTTGTTACCCAATCAGAACAACTAGGAACTGGGCATGCTGTCATGATGGCAGAGCCTATTCTCCAAAATCGTACAGGCCACACCTTGGTTATTGCTGGGGATACTCCTCTGATTACAGGTGAAAGCTTGAAAAACCTCTTGGATTTCCATATCAATCACAAAAATGTAGCGACGATTTTAACAGCTGAAGCAGCTGATCCTTTTGGATATGGTCGTATCGTCCGTAACGATAATGCTGAAGTTCTTCGCATTGTGGAGCAGAAAGATGCCACAGACTTTGAAAAGCAAATTAAGGAAATCAATACAGGAACTTATGTATTTGACAATGAGCGTCTTTTTGAGGCTCTTAAAAACATCAACACCAACAATGCCCAAGGTGAGTACTATATTACTGACGTGATTGGTATTTTCCGTAATGCGGGTGAGAAGGTTGGTGCCTATACTCTCAAGGATTTTGATGAAAGTCTTGGCGTAAATGACCGTGTAGCTCTTGCGACTGCGGAAGCAGTGATGCGCCGCCGTATCAACCAAAAGCATATGGTTAATGGTGTTAGCTTTGTCAATCCTGAAGCAACTTACATCGACATTGATGTTGAGATTGCTCCCGAAGTCCAAATCGAAGCCAACGTTACCTTGAAAGGTCAAACGAAGATTGGTGCTGAGACTGTTTTGACAAACGGTACTTATGTAGTGGATAGCACTATCGGAGCTGGAGCTGTGATTACCAACTCTATGATTGAGGAAAGTACAGTTGCAGACGGCGTGACTGTTGGTCCTTATGCCCATATCCGTCCAGGTTCAAGTCTGGCTGCTCAAGTTCACATTGGAAATTTTGTTGAAGTAAAAGGATCTTCAATCGGTGAAAATACAAAGGCGGGTCATTTGACTTATATTGGAAACTGTGAAGTGGGTGGCAACGTTAATTTTGGTGCAGGAACTATTACAGTTAACTACGATGGCAAAAATAAATACAAAACTGTCATTGGCAATAATGTCTTTGTTGGCTCAAACTCAACTATTATTGCTCCTGTAGAACTTGGGGATAATTCTCTGGTTGGAGCGGGTTCAACCATTACCAAGAATGTTCCTGCTGATGCCATTGCTATCGGCCGTGGACGTCAGGTCAACAAAGATGAATATGCGACTCGCCTCCCTCATCATCCTAAGAACCAGTAGGAGTCGATTATGGAATTTGAAGAAAAAACGCTTAGTCGAAAAGAAATCTATCAAGGTCCTATCTTTAAATTGGTGCAAGATCAGGTAGAACTGCCAGAAGGCAAAGGTACTGCCCAACGTGATTTGATTTTTCACAATGGAGCTGTTTGTGCTCTAGCAGTGACAGCCGAGGACAAAATCGTTCTCGTTAAGCAATACCGAAAGGCTATCGAGGCGGTTTCTTATGAGATTCCTGCTGGTAAACTTGAACTTGGTGAAAATGCTGATCCAATGGCAGCGGCCCTTCGTGAATTGGAAGAAGAGGTTGCCTACACAGCTAAGTTAGAACTCTTATACGATTTCTATTCTGCAATTGGTTTTTGCAACGAAAAATTGAAACTCTACCTTGCAAGTGATTTGACTAAGATAGATAATCCTCGTCCGCAAGACGATGATGAAACCTTGGAAGTTCTAGAAGTGAGTCTAGAGGAGGCCAAGAACCTGATCCAGTCAGGTCATATCTGTGATGCCAAGACCATTATGGCGATCCAGTACTGGGAACTACAAAAGAAATAGAGGAGAAACCCATGGGAAAACCTTTATTAACAGACGAAATGATTGAACGTGCCAATCGTGGTGAGAAAATCTCAGGACCACCTCTTCAAGATGATGAGGAAACAAAGATCCTACCAACATCTTCACAACATTTTGGTTATTCACGCTCTAGAGACCACGGTTTTAGTCAAGATACACTTACAATCGAAGTAGAACCAACAATTCATAAGAGTCGCCGCATTGAGAATACCAAGAGAAATGTTTTTAATTCGAAACTCAATCGTATCTTGTTTGCAGTCATCCTACTTTTGATTTTGTTAATTTTAGCGATGAAACTCTTGTAATTGAAAGGACTTGAAATGAAAATTGGAATCATTGCTGCCATGCCAGAAGAACTCGTATATTTGACTCAGAATTTGGATAAACCTCAAGAAGTCCAAGTCCTCGGAAATACTTACTACACTGGCTCTGTTGGCAATACAGAAGTCGTTCTAGTTCAGAGTGGGATTGGAAAGGTCATGTCGGCTATGAGTGTAGCTATTCTAGCTGACCATTTTCAAGTAGAAGCTATCATCAATACAGGATCAGCAGGTGCTCTTGCTGAAGGGATTGCTGTTGGAGATGTAGTGATTGCGGATAAGTTAGCTTATCATGATGTGGATGTGACTGCTTTTGACTATGCTTATGGCCAAATGGCTGGTCAACCTCTTTACTTTGAATCCGATAAGAAATTTATCGCTAGGATTAAAGAAAACTTATCTCAGTTAGAACAGACATGGCACCTAGGCTTGATTGCTACAGGAGACAGTTTTATAGCTGGAGATGATAAGATTGCTAGTATCAAAACCCACTTTCCGGATGTTTTAGCAGTTGAAATGGAAGGGGCTGCTATTGCACAAGCAGCTCAGGCTCTTGGCCTACCTTTCCTAGTCATTCGTGCCATGAGTGACAATGCCAATCACGAAGCCTCTATCTCTTTTGATGAGTTTATTATCGAAGCTGGACGTCGTTCTGCCCAAGTATTACTAGCCTTTTTAAAGGCTTTAGACTAAGCGGAAATTTGACAGTTTATCTAGCTTATGATAAGATTTAAATAAAGAAAAGCTAGAAAACGTTTCAGAGGATATTATGAGTATTGAAATGACCGTCAGTGAGATTGCAGAGGTCTTAGGACTATCTCGTCAAGCAATCAACAATCGTGTCAAAGAACTTCCAGAAGAGGACACGAAAAAAAATGACAAAGGTGTAACTGTAGTTACTCGAAGTGGCTTGATCAAGCTAGAAGAAATCTACAAAAAAACAATTTTTGAAGATGAGCCTGTCAGTGATGATGTCAAACAACGTGAACTGATGGAAATCTTGGTTGATGAGAAAAATGCTGAAATTCTTCGTTTGTACGAGCAACTCAAGGCAAAAGACCGCCAGTTATCAGAAAAAGATGAACAGATGCGTATCAAAGACCGACAAATTGCTGAAAAGGACAAACAGTTGGACCAACAGCAACAGTTAACTCTTCAAGCCATGAAGGATCAAGAAACCTTGAAACTCGAGTTGGACCAAGCAAAAGAAGAAGTCCAAGCAACCAAAAAAGGCTTTTTTGCTCGCCTTTTTGGAGGAAAATAAAGAAGCTGTTTGGGTTACTCACTAACCTAATGGCTTCTTTTATTGTTTATAGTTTAGTTTGGGTAGTAATTGAGGTAAATAATGGAAAAATTAAGAGATTATATCGCCTTTGATTTGGAATTCAATCAACACGAGGGGGTTACCCATTTAATTCAAGTATCGGCAGTCCGCTTTCAAGATGGACAAGAAAGTGCTGCTTTTGATTCTTATGTTCATACTACAGCCCCATTGAAGAGTTTTATCAATGGTTTGACTGGAATCACAGCTGAAACCTTGAAAGATGCGCCAAAAGTAGAACAAGTTTTAAAGGACTTTCAAGCATTTGTTGGCGACTTACCTATTGTTGGTTACAATGCAGCTAAGAGTGATTTGCCTATTCTCTTGGAGCATGGTATTGATTATCGTGACCAGTATAAGGTTGATTTATATGAGGAGGCTTTTGAACGCCGTAGTTCTGACCTACACGGCATAGCCAATCTTAAATTACAAACTGTAGCGAATTTTTTAGGCTTTCATGGGAAGTCTCATAATAGTTTAGAAGATGCCCGCATGACGGCGCGTGTTTACGAAGCTTTTTTGGAATCGGATGAAGGAAAGCTATTAATAGAAGACCAGAGTAGTTTTTCGATGAATCCTTTCGGTGGCTTAGATTTATCCCAATTTTTAGACTAGGAGTGCTTATGAAACCTGAAAAACCTAAAAAGCTAGGTTTTAGGAAGATATACTATAACCTAGATAAGATTTTATTTCTATTTTTCTTGATATTTATGATGGTTGAGTTTGTCTGGCTACCATTGAATTCATGGATTGCTGGCATCCTTCTGAGACAAACCGGTTATTTGTTTATCTCCTACAATAACTTTTGGGCGATTATACAAGGCTCGCCTTTTATCAGTTTAGCCTTTCTCATCTTAATTGCAATCAATCTCCTGGTTGCCTATTTCCAGATTTGTCTTTTGTTTATAGGAGCTCGTCACCTTCTCTATCATGAAAAGAGAACTTTAATTGAGTACAGTAGAAAAGTATTTCACCAGAGTTTTCTATTTATGAAACGATTTAGTTTCTGTAAAATGGCCTTTGTCTTCTTTTACGTCGCTATGCTTTTTCCTTTCATCAGGAAAATTTTAAAAATCTACTACCTCAACAAGATTATTATCCCTGATTTTATTGTGAATTATTGGGAAGGTAAGCATTGGCTGGTAGGTCTGATGATCATAGCATCCGCTTGGATCTTTCTCTACATCTCTGTCCGATTTATGTTTGCCCTTCCTAAGATTCTCTTTGAAAGAAAGACCGTAAGAGAAAGTGTGAAATATAGTCTCCAAAAGACAAAGAAAAATGTCCTCTTCTTCTCTTGGCATCTCTTACTCATTATCATTAAAACATATCTCTTCTTCTTTGGTTTGTTAATTCCTTTGCTTTTTGCGCAAGTAGTGATGGATAATCTAACTCAAAAAGAGTCCTTGATTCTCGGTGTGATTAATTTTGTCTTGATTAAAAATTTCCATTATATGACTCTGACTTATTTCTTAGTGAAGTTTGTTTCCTTCCTGACAGGAGAAGAGCTAGAGATTATGCCAAGGCGAAAGAAAGATCATCTGATGAGATGGGGTGTCATGGGGTGTGCAAGCATCATTTTTGCCATAGAAGGCTACGTTTATCTGGAATCTCCGGATACCAATACACCTTTGGTGATTTCGCACAGAGGAGTAAGTAATAAAAATGGTGTTCAAAATACTGTGCAGTCTTTAGAAAAAACAGCTCAACTAAAACCAGATCTTATCGAAATGGATGTGCAGGAAACGAAAGACGGTCAGTTCGTGATGATGCACGATGCCAACCTCAAAAATTTAACAGGTATTAATGCTACACCGCAAGATTTGACTCTGGATGAATTAACAAATACAGATATTTACGAGAATGGTTATCAAACAAAGATTTCAAGCTTTGATGCCTATTTAGAGCGTGCAAATGCTTTAAATCAAAAATTGCTGATTGAGATTAAGACCAGTAAAAAAGATAGTCCACAAATGATGGACCATTTCCTCGAAAAGTACGGAGCGACTATCAAGAAATATGGACATCAGATGCAATCACTAGACTATCATGTGATTGATAAAGTGTTGACTTATGATTCTGAAATTCCAGTTTACTTTATTCTACCCTATAACAGTATCTTCCCAAGAACCAAGGCAACGGGTTACACTATGGAGTACTCGACTTTGGATGAATACTTTGTCAATAAACTCTGGACAACCGATCAGAGGCTCTATGTTTGGACCGTAAATGGTTCGGAGGCATTTGATAAAGCAGTTCGTCTCGGCGCAGATGGCATGATTACTGATGATCTTGAAATGGTCCAGTCACAAGTCACAATGGCTCAAGACGATCCGGAATATACGGAATTACTCTTAAAGAAAGCAATGGAATTCTTTGACTTCTAATAAAAAAAGAGAAACATCTGTTTCTCTTTTTTTGTGGATTAGAAAGGCAATTTTCCAGCGAAAGCTCCTAGTTTCTTCTTAGTCGTTTCATCAATTTGTTCAAGTGCAGCGTTAATTGCTTGCGCAGTCATGTCAGAAAGGGTTTCGAGATCTTCTGGATCTACAACTGCTGGGTTGAAGTCAATGCTGACAACTTTTTTGTCTCCAGTTAGGGTTGCTTGGACAAGGTCCTGAGCTGATTTTCCAACAAATTCCATGGCAGCGAGTTCTGCTTGGCTCTGTTCCATTTGTTTTTGAAGTTTTTGTGCTTGGCGCATCATGTTTTGCATGTTCATCATGGCGGTTTACAGTTTCCTTTTTCTATTATTTTCCTTTTTATTTTATCAATTTTAGGTGCAAAAGTCTATTATTTGTTTAATTCATTAGATATATGAACTTTTATAATGAGTCCCTTAAACAACTTTTAAGAAATTTACTATGCACACCTGGTATTCTTTGCGAAACAAATAAATTTCATTTAAGTTTTCTTTAAGGATTCTATTATATTCTATAGAACTCTATGTTAACCGAACGTTAAGCAGAAAATATAGAGGATAACCTAATTTTATTTCTTAATTTGTTATAGTCTTTCCAGATTTAGTAACACATTGTTCACTTTTTACCTTTAATGGTGTGTTGATTAGACTAAATGACGCTCTGTCTTTTTTTCATGATGGAGGCAGATTGTGATATAATAGATAGTAATGAGTTTTTTAGAATAAACTAAAGGAGAATATAAATGATCTATGCAGGAATCCTAGCCGGAGGAACTGGCACACGCATGGGAATCAGTAATTTACCAAAACAATTCTTGGAGTTGGGTGATCGACCTATTTTGATCCACACAATTGAAAAATTCGTCTTAGAACCAAGTATTGAAAAAATTGTGGTTGGAGTTCATGGAGACTGGGTGTCACACGCTGAGGACCTAGTTGACAAGTATCTTTCTCTCCACAAGGATCGCATCATCATTACCAAAGGTGGGGCTGATCGCAATACCAGTATCGAGAAGATTATAGAAGCCATTAATGCCTATCGTCCAATCACTCTAGAAGATATCGTGGTTACCCACGACTCTGTTCGTCCTTTTATCACACTTCGCATGATTCAGGACAATATCAAACTTGCTCAAGATCATGATGCGGTTGACACAGTAGTAGAAGCGGTTGATACCATTGTTGAAAGTACAAATGGTCAGTTTATCACGGATATTCCAAATCGTGCTCACCTCTATCAAGGTCAAACACCTCAGACATTCCGTTGCAAGGATTTCATGGATTTGTATGGTTCCCTATCTGATCAAGAAAAGGAAATCCTGACGGATGCATGTAAAATTTTTGTTATCAAAGGAAAGGATGTTGCTCTAGCTAAAGGGGAATATTCAAACCTTAAAATCACAACGGTGACAGACTTGAAAATCGCGAAAAGCATGATTGAGAAAGACTAAGGCTATGATTAATCAAATTTATCAACTGACCAAACCAAAGTTTATCAATGTAAAATATCAAGAAGAGGATATTGATCAGGAGAATCATATCCTGATTCGTCCAAATTATATGGCGGTTTGTCATGCGGATCAACGTTACTATCAAGGGAAGCGTGATCCAAAGATATTGGCTAATAAACTTCCTATGGCCATGATTCATGAGTCTTGTGGAACTGTTATTTCAGATCCGACTGGGACTTATGAAGTCGGTCAAAAGGTAGTTATGATTCCCAATCAACCGCCTATGCAGAGTGACAAGGAGTTCTACGAGAACTACATGACCGGAACCTACTTCCTATCAAGTGGTTATGATGGCTTTATGAGAGAATTTGTCTCTCTTCCAAAAGATCGTGTTGTGTCTTATAATGACATTGAGGACACAGTTGCAGCCATTACTGAGTTTGTGAGTGTTGGTATGCATGCCATGGATCGTTTCTTGCATCTTGGTCATAGTAAGCGAGAGCGCATTGCTGTTATCGGAGATGGTAGTTTGGCCTTTGTTGTTGCAAATATTATCAATTATACCTTGCCAGAAGCAGAGATTATCGTCTTTGGTCGCCATTGGGAAAAACTAGAGCTCTTCTCTTTTGCAAAAGAGTGCTATATTACTGATAATATCCCAGAGGATTTGACCTTTGATCATGGGTTTGAGTGTTGCGGTGGCGATGGTACAGGCCCAGCTATCAATGACTTGATTCGCTATATTCGTCCACAGGGAACGATTCTCATGATGGGAGTGAGTGAATACAAGGTTAATATCAATACACGAGATGCTTTGGAAAAAGGATTGTTATTAGTAGGATCATCTCGCTCAGGACGCGTCGATTTTGAGAAGGCCATTCAAATGATGGAAGTTAAAAAGTTTGCAAATCGTCTGAAGAATATCCTTTATGTTGAAGAACCAGTGAGAGAAATCAAGGACATTCACCGTGTCTTTGCTACAGACCTTAATACTGCTTTCAAAACAGTATTTAAGTGGGAAGTGTAGAAGATGGAGGTTAATTGTGGAGAAACTCATCAAAGAAAAAATTTCTTCTTTACTATCTAATGAAGAGGAAGTACTCAGTGTTGAACAGTTGGGAGGCATGACCAACCAAAACTATTTGGTTAAAACAACCAACAAACAGTATATTGTGAAATTTTTTGGTAAAGGGACTGAAAAACTCATCAATCGTCAAAATGAAAAGTACAATCTTGAACTTTTAGAGGATTTAGATTTAGATGTCAAAAATTACCTCTTTGATATTGAGTCAGGGATTAAAGTAAATGAATACATCGAATCAGCAGTAACTCTTGATTCAACATCTATCAAATCCAAGTTTGAAAAGATTGCACCAATTTTACAAACCATCCATGCTTCAGGGAAAGAATTAAGAGGAGAATTTGCTCCTTTTGAGGAAATCAGCAAATATGAATCCTTGATTGAGGGACCTATCCCTTATGAAAACTATGAAGCTGTAAGAAAAGATGTATTTTCACTAGAAAAGAGATTGGCTGATTTGGGTGTTGATAGAAAGTCCTGTCACATCGATTTGGTACCAGAAAACTTTATCGAGTCACCACAAGGTCGTTTGTATTTGATTGACTGGGAATACTCTTCTATGAATGACCCGATGTGGGATTTGGCAGCTCTTTTCTTAGAGTCTGAATTTACAAAGCAAGAGGAAGATGATTTCCTTTCCTACTATGAAAGTGACAAAACGCCTGTATCACGTGAGAAAATTCGTATCTATAAAATCTTGCAAGATACTATCTGGAGTTTGTGGACAGTGTACAAAGAAGCTCAAGGGGCTGATTTTGGAGATTATGGTATCAACCGTTACCAAAGAGCTGTCGAAGGTTTGACTTATTATGGAGGTTAGGATGAAGAATAAAAATGGTGTTTCCTTTGGTCTGCTCTCTGGTATCTTCTGGGGATTAGGTCTAACAATTAGTGCTTATATCTTTTCAATTTTTACAAATCTTTCACCTTTTGTGGTGGCTGCTGCTCATGATTTCTTGAGTATCTTTATCTTGTTAGCTTTTCTTTTGGTAAAAGAAAGAAAAGTTCGTCTTTCGATTTTCTTAAATATTCGAAATGTGAGTGTAATTATCGGTGCTTTACTAGCAGGACCTATTGGTATGCAGGCCAATCTTTATGCGGTTAAATATATCGGTAGTTCTCTAGCTTCATCTGTATCGGCTATTTACCCAGCAGTTTCAGTTTTACTAGCCTTCTTCATTTTGAAACACAAGGTTTCAAAGAATACAGTATTCGGTGTTTTCTTGATTATTGCAGCGATCATTGCTCAAACCTACAAGGTTGAACAAGTAAACTCGTTTTACATTGGGATTCTTTGTGCCCTTATCTGTGCCATTGCCTGGGGGAGTGAAAGTGTTCTCAGCTCCTATGCTATGGAAAGTGATTTAAGTGAAATTGAAGCCTTGTTAATTCGACAAGTAACCTCATTCTTGTCCTATCTTGTGATTGTGCTCTTTTCACACCATTCATTTGCAGAAGTGGCAGATGGGCATTTACTAGGCCTCTTGCTTGTCTTTGCGGCCTTTGATATGATTTCCTATTTAGCTTATTATATCGCCATTAATCGCTTACAACCTGCGAAAGCAACAGGTTTGAATGTGAGCTATGTAGTCTGGACTGTCTTATTTGCAGTTATTTTCTTGGGTGCACCGCTAGATATGCTGACAATTATCACTTCACTTATTGTTATGGCTGGTGTTTATATTATTATTAAAGAATAAAGGAGATTCGTGTGAAAGCGATTATTTTAGCAGCGGGCTTAGGAACTCGTCTGCGCCCTATGACTGAAAATACCCCAAAAGCTTTGGTTAAGGTTAATCAAAAACCCTTGGTAGAATACCAAATCGAGTTTTTGAAAGAGAGAGGAATTGATGAGATTATCATCGTTGTCGGTTACCTCAAAGAACAATTTGACTACTTAAAAGAAAAATATGGTGTCCGTTTGGTCTTTAACGACAAGTATGCTGATTACAATAACTTTTACTCACTTTATCTAGTAAAAGAAGACTTGGCTAACAGCTATGTTATTGATGCAGATAATTATCTTTTTAAAAATATGTTTCGAAACGATCTTAAACGTTCTACCTATTTTAGTGTTTATCGCGAAGACTGTACCAACGAGTGGTTCTTGGTTTACGGTGATGACTATAAGGTTCAAGACATCATTGTTGACAGCAAGGCTGGTCGCATTCTGAGTGGAGTTTCATTCTGGGATGCACCAACTGCAGAGAAGATTGTTGGCTTTATTGACAAAGCTTATGAAAGTGGAGAATTTGTGGATCTCTACTGGGATAACATGGTTAAGGATAATATCAAAGAATTGGATGTCTATGTCGAAGAATTAGAAGGAAATAGCATCTATGAAATTGATAGTGTAAAAGATTACCATAAATTAGAAGAGATTTTATCTACTATTGAGTAAGGAAATAGAAGAAGGCTTGGGCCTTCTTTTTTTGTGTATTTTATAACAAGAATGTTTGATATTGATTGTATTCTTTAAATGAAACAAAAATTACAAAAAAATGAACAAAATAAAACAAAAATTATTGACAACGATTTCATATAGTGTTATACTTATAGCATAAAAGATAATTGAAAGAAGGGAAAATGTTATGGGATTAGATCATTTCTTTGACAAAAACCTGGTGTTTTGCTTAGAAGCGGATAATCAAGAACAACTCTTTGATCAGGTAGCAAGCTTGTTGGAAGAACGAGAAATTGTCACTCCAACTTATCGTGAAGCCTTGATCACGCGTGAAAAGTCATTTCCAACTGGTTTAGATATGGAATTTCTAGGAAAGGACTTGCCAAATGTGGCGATTCCTCATACAGATATTGTTCATAATCTAGCTGAGAAAGTAGTGGTTGTTCGATTAGAAAAACCAGTAACTTTTCACAATATGATAGCTCCTGATAAGGAAGTAGAAGTATCCCTACTCTTCTTTATCATTAACAACTCAAGTTCAAGTCAAACAAATATTCTGGCTCAGTTGATGGACTTTTTCACAGGAAATGGACATCTGGAAGATTTATCAAAAATTTCCGAACCAGAAAAACTTTATGCTTACATTGCTGAAGCAACCGCTTAATCTTGTCTATTAAAATATAAAATCGGAGGAAATCCAAATGATTAAAATTCTTGCTGCCTGCGGTGCAGGTGTTAACTCAAGTCACCAAATTAAAAGTGCTCTAGAAGAAGAACTTTCAAACCGTGGTTATGACGTTCACTGTGATGCCGTCATGGTGAAAGATGTAAACGAAGACCTTATCAAGGGCTATGATATCTTTACACCAATCGCAGCAACAGACCTTGGCTTTGATCCTGGTATTCCAGTTGTTGAAGCTGGTCCAATCTTGTTCCGTATTCCAGCAATGAGCGCTCCAGTATTTGACAATATTGAAGCAGCTATCAAAGAACACGGACTAAGCTAATTTATTCTTTATCTTGTTAACATTCATATAACTAAAAAAACGGGAGGAACTATTATGGATGTCATTATCGAACTAGCCAATAAGATTTTCAAGCCAGTCTTGGAAATGGGTGGTCCTATCATCATGCTGATCATCTTGACAGTATTGGCTTTACTATTTGGAGTGAAATTCTCCAAAGCGCTTGAAGGTGGTATCAAACTTGCCATCGCCCTTACTGGTATCGGTGCTATCATCGGTATGCTCAACGGAGCTTTCTCAGCATCACTTGCAAAATTCGTTGAAAATACTGGTATTCAATTGAACATCACTGACGTTGGTTGGGCACCACTTGCAACCATCACTTGGGGATCTGCATGGACACTTTACTTCTTGCTTGTAATGTTGATTGTCAACATTGTGATGCTTGCAATGAAGAAAACAGATACACTTGACGTCGATATCTTCGATATCTGGCACTTGTCAATCACTGGTCTTTTGATTAAATGGTATGCAGACAACAACGGTGTAAGCCAAGGGGTTTCACTCTTCATCGCAACTGCAGCAGTTGTCCTTGTAGGTATTTTGAAAATCATCAACTCTGATTTGATGAAACCAACTTTCGACGACCTTCTTAATGCACCAAGTTCATCACCAATGACTTCAACTCACATGAACTACATGATGAACCCAGTTATCATGGTCTTGGATAAAATCTTTGATAAAGTATTGCCTGGTCTCGATAAATATGACTTTGACGCTGCAAAATTGAACAAAAAAATCGGTTTCTGGGGATCTAAATTCTTTATCGGTTTCATCCTTGGTATTGTTATTGGTTTGATGGGGACTCCACACCCAGTTGCTGGAGTAGAAGGAGCTGATAAATGGGAACTTGTTATTAAAGGTTGGTTGAGCCTTGGTTTGACTGCCGGTGTAGCTTTGGAACTCTTCTCACTTATCGGATCATGGTTCATCGCAGCCGTAGAACCACTCTCACAAGGTATTACAAACGTTGCTACTAAACGTCTTCAAGGACGTAAATTCAACATCGGTCTTGACTGGCCTTTCATCGCTGGTCGCGCTGAAATCTGGGCTTGTGCTAACGTACTTGCTCCAATCATGCTAGTAGAAGCTGTGCTTCTTTCAAACGTCGGTAATGGTATCTTGCCACTTGCAGGTATCATCGCTATGGGTGTGACTCCAGCTCTCTTGGTTGTTACACGTGGTAAATTGCTCCGTATGATTATCTTCGGAACACTCTTATTGCCTCTCTTCCTTCTTTCTGGTACTCTTATCGCTCCATTTGCAACTGAACTTGCTAAAGGTGTAGGTGCCTTCCCAGAAGGTGTGAGCCAAACTCAATTGATCACTCACTCAACTCTTGAAGGACCAATTGAAAAACTATTTGGTTGGGCAATCGGTAATGCTACAACAGGTGATATCAAAGCAATCCTTGGTGCAGCAGTCTTCCTTGTATTCTATGTAGGTATCTTTGCTTGGTATAGAAAACAAATGATCAAACGTAACGAAGAATACGCAGCAAATGCTAAATAATTCGCTCCTATAAAATGTAAATTGTGAAAACTAGGTTGTTAATTTCCTACATTGGGAGTGGCAACCTAGTTTTTTATATAAAGATCTAAAAATAGTTGGAGAATATTATGGTAATTGAAATCAAATCAGATCAGTTAACGGTCCAGTTTAAAACCTTAGGTGGCGCCTTGTCGTCAATCAAGGACCGAGAAGGCATTGAGTATTTGTGGCAAGGAGATGCCACTTACTGGAGTGGACAAGCCCCAGTACTTTTTCCAATCTGTGGCTCTTTAAGAGAAGATACAGCCTTCTACAGTCATGCAGATGGAACGGAGACGAAAGGAAACATTCCTCGTCACGGTTTGGTCCGTAAAAAAGAATTTGAATTAGTTGAACAAACAGAAAACAGCGTAACTTTTGCTATCGAAGACGATAAGAATACTTATCAAAACTATCCTTACCACTTCCGTCTTGAAATCACTTATCTAGTGACTGGCAAGACTGTTCGTACTCAATACAAAGTCTTCAATAAAGAAACTAGCAAGGTCATGCCATACTTTATTGGTGGACATCCAGGCTTTAATTGCCCTCTGCTGGATGGCGAAACTTATGAAGATTACTATTTAGAGTTTGAGAAAGAAGAGACTTGCTCTGTTCCCCGTCCTTTCCCAGAAACAGGAATGTTAGACTTCCAAGATAGAAGTCCATGGTTGGATTCACAAAAGGAAGTGGACCTCAGTTATGATCTGTTTTGTGTTGATGCAGTGACTTTGGATGAGTTGCAATCTAAAACAATTGCCCTTCGTTCTCGTAAGCATGAGAAGGGATTAAAAGTACACTTCCAAGAGTTTTCAAATCTTATTATCTGGTCAACTTTGAATAAGGGACCTTTCATTGCCTTTGAACCTTGGTCTGGCTTGTCAACATCTCTTGAAGAAGGAGATCATCTAGAAGATAAGAAGAATGTTCGTCTCCTAGAACCTGGTCAAGTAGATCAGATTGGCTTTGATATTGAAATATTTTAGATTAAAAACTACAAAAACAAACATTTACTGTTGACTTTTTCTATAAATAGGAGTATATTATGTTTGTAAGCAACAAATGATGTTTGTAACAAACAAATAATCACTTGTTATATTCTCTTTCGAGGAGAAAGTTTGTTTCTAGGAACTTGATTTCCTGGACTTGGATAAGGTGATATTCATCTCATTCAATCAAATTTGTCACTAAACTGCTAGAAAGTCTTTTGTAGGTAAACTGCTAACTATAAAAGTTTTTACTAGCCTAGAATAATAAAAAGGAGTATACAATATGTCTATTGTTATCGGTGCAGATGCTGCAGGTTTGAGATTGAAAGAAGTTGTGAAAGACTTCTTGGAAAAAGAAAACTTCCACGTTGTGGATGTTACAGCTGAAGGTCAAGACTTTGTTGATGTGACTCTTGCTGTTGCTGCAGAAGTAAACAAAGAAGAACAAAATCTTGGTATCGTGATTGATGCTTATGGTGCTGGTCCATTTATGGTCGCAACTAAAATTAAAGGAATGGTTGCTGCAGAAGTTTCAGATGAACGTTCAGCTTATATGACTCGTGGACACAACAACTCACGTATGATCACTATGGGTGCACAACTTGTTGGTGATGAATTGGCTAAAAATATTGCTAAAGGTTTTGTTAACGGTAAATACGACGGTGGTCGTCACCAAATTCGTGTTGATATGTTGAACAAAATGTGCTAATTAGATTACAGTAAGAAAGGTAAGTTAAAATGAGAATTGCAATTGGATGTGACCACATCGTAACAGATGAAAAAATGGCGGTTTCAGAATTTTTGAAATCAAAAGGACATGAAGTCATCGACTTTGGTACCTATGACCACACACGTACTCACTACCCAATCTTTGGTAAAAAAGTTGGTGAAGCCGTTACAAGCGGTCAAGCTGATCTTGGGGTATGTATCTGTGGTACTGGTGTTGGTATCAACAACGCTGTCAATAAAGTTCCAGGAGTTCGTTCTGCCTTGGTTCGTGATATGACAACAGCTCTTTATGCAAAAGAACAATTGAACGCCAATGTTATTGGTTTTGGTGGTAAAATCACTGGTGAATTGCTCATGTGCGACATCATTGAAGCTTTCATCAATGCTGAATACAAACCATCAGAAGAAAATAAAAAATTGATTGCGAAAATCGAGCACGTTGAAACTCACAATGCTCATCAAGCAGATGCAAACTTCTTTACAGAATTCCTTGAAAAATGGGATCGCGGTGAATACCACGACTAAGAGGTGACGCATGATTTTAACAGTCACAATGAATCCATCCATTGATATTTCTTATCCTTTGGATGAATTAAAAATTGATACTGTCAACCGTGTAGTGGACGTGACCAAGACAGCTGGTGGTAAAGGTCTCAATGTTACACGAGTTCTTTCAGAATTTGGTGATTCTGTTGTTGCTACTGGTTTGGTCGGTGGTAAACTTGGTGAGTTTTTAGTAGAGCATATCGATGATAAAGTAACGAAACGTTTCTTCTCCATTCAAGGTGAGACTCGTAACTGTATCGCTATTCTCCACGGAGATAACCAAACAGAAATTCTTGAGAAAGGGCCTGAAGTTCTAGAACAAGAAGGGCAAGATTTCTTGGCTCATTTCGAAAATCTTCTTGACACTGTGGAAGTAGTAGCCATCTCTGGTAGTCTGCCAGCAGGTCTTCCAGTTGATTACTATGCGAGCTTAGTAGAACTTGCTAATCGTACAAGAAAACCAGTTGTTTTGGATTGCTCAGGTGCAGCTCTTCAGGCGGTTCTTGAATCACCACACAAACCAACAGTTATTAAACCAAATAACGAAGAATTGTCTCAGCTTCTTGGGAAAGAAGTTTCTGAGGATCTGGATGAATTAAAAGAAGTTCTTCAAGAGCCTCTATTTGCAGGGATTGAGTGGATAATCGTGTCACTTGGTGCAAATGGTGCTTTTGCAAAACATGGTGACACTTTCTACAAAGTAGATATTCCTAGAATTCAAGTTGTCAATCCTGTCGGATCTGGAGATTCTACTGTTGCAGGTATTTCATCAGGACTTCTTCATAAGGAATCGGATGCAGAACTCCTCATCAAGGCAAATGTCCTTGGTATGCTCAATGCTCAAGAAAAAATGACAGGTCATGTCAATATGG
>CAJPPL010000022.1:0-21311 GCA_905372585.1 Streptococcus oralis | reverse complement strand
CAGTAGATGCTATGGGGGGCGATTACGCACCTCAAGCCATCGTTGAGGGTGTCAACCAAGCCCTTGCTGACTTTTCAGATATTGAGATTCAACTCTATGGAGATGAAAGCAAGATCAAGCAATATCTAACAGCGACAGAGCGCGTTAGCATTATCCATACGGATGAGAAAATTAACTCAGACGATGAGCCGACAAAAGCTATCCGTAAGAAGAAAAATGCCAGCATGGTATTAGCAGCCAAGGCAGTCAAGGAGGGAGAAGTAGACGCTGTCCTCTCTGCTGGGAACACAGGTGCCTTGTTGGCTGCAGGATTCTTCATTGTGGGTCGTATCAAGAACATCGATCGTCCAGGACTCATGTCTACCTTGCCGACCATTGATGGAAAAGGCTTTGACATGCTAGACCTTGGAGCCAATGCGGAAAATACAGCCCATCATCTGCACCAATACGCTGTCCTAGGTTCCTTCTATGCGAAAAATGTTCGTGGGATTTCGAAACCACGTGTTGGTTTGCTCAACAATGGAACAGAAAGCAGCAAGGGAGATCCGCTTCGAAAGGAAACATACGACTTGTTAGTAGCTGATGAAAGTTTGAACTTTGTCGGAAACGTGGAAGCGCGTGATCTGATGAATGGCGTTGCGGATGTTGTCGTAACAGATGGTTTCACGGGAAACGCTGTTCTAAAATCCATCGAAGGTACAGCTTTGGGAATCATGGGCTTACTTAAAAATGCTATTACGGGTGGTGGCCTTCGAGCGAAGCTAGGTGCTCTACTTCTTAAGGATAGTCTTAGGGGGTTGAAGACACAGCTTAACTATTCAGATGTTGGAGGAGCAGTTTTGTTTGGTGTTAAGGCGCCAGTTGTAAAAACTCATGGCTCAAGTGATGCCAAGGCTGTGTACAGTACGATTCGTCAGATTCGTACCATGCTAGAAACAGACGTAGTTGCTCAGACTGCGCGTGAATTTTCAGGAGAATAAAAAGATGACAGAAAAAGAAATTTTTAACCGTATTGTAACCATTATCCAAGAGAGACAGGGAGAAAACTTTGTCGTAACAGAAGCCTTGAGTTTGAAGGATGATCTTGATGCAGACTCAGTGGACTTGATGGAGTTCGTCTTGACACTAGAAGATGAATTTGGTATCGAAATCACTGATGAGGAAATCGATCAACTTCAAAGTGTAGCGGATGTAGTAGCGATTATTAAAGATAAAAAATAGCCAAAAGCAACATGCAAGTCATGTTGTTTTTTATTTGCAGAAAAAAGAGAAACTTTTAGTAGAAATTGCGAATAAAGAGATGAGAAAGAAAAAGGAGGAACATTTATGTATGTGATTGGTTTTTATCCGTGGTTCATTAAGTGGTTTTTAAAATAAAAATGAATGAATTGTTCATTTTCGAATTGTTTTTCGAATAGATAGGTAAGGAAAAAGGGAAGGAGATTACGCGATGTATTTACCAATCTTATTGCCATGGTTGATCAAATGGTATTTAAAATAAATGAAATTTACCTGTTCATTTTAAATTACTTCTCGAATAGATAAGTGAGAAGAAAAGGAAGGAGAGAAGAAAATGATTTCAGTAATTTACCCAATCTGGCTATTTAAGTGGCTTAGAGGTTAAAGATTAAATATATAGAAAAAATAAGGAGAAAAAGATGACAAACTTTGACAACATGGAACAGAACTTTGTAGCTCTTACAGAAGAAGAGTTGACGGATGTGAATGGGGGAGCATGGCCGATTGTAGCTTGGGTGATTGCTAATCCTGTGACAGCAGCTAAAATTGCTGGTGGAATTACTGCAGCAGGAATTGCAGGTTATAATTATGTGACGGGTAGATGGTAATAGAAGGAGGAGATGATATGGAAAAATCTATTTTAAAATTTGAAACAATGACTGATACGGACTTGCAGGAAATTCAAGGGGGAGCCTTTCCCCTTCTTATCCCTGTGGCAGTTGGTTTTGTAAAAGGTTTTGTATATACAGGTGGAGCTATTTTAACAACTCGAGCACTCTTTTCAGGTAAATAGGAGTCTGCTATGAAAAAAATCTTATTAGGATTTGCTGAGGGGTATTTTGTCGTATCGATTATTCTTTATATCGCAACGTATTTGATTATGAAAAATCCGATCAATACTCTGTTTTATCCAGAAACCTATCCAATTCTGCTTGGTCTGTTTTATGTAGGATACAAGTACAAAACAAAAGAAAGTACGATTGGAAATTGATGAACCATCAGATCGGAGTTTGAGATGAAAGTTGTTCAATTACTAGGAAAAGCTTGGCCAGAGTTTATTGTATTGTCTAGCTCGATGGCTTATCTAATGATTAGAATTGTGGCTGATGTAAACAAAATAAATCTACCTACGTAGTTTGAATATTTTGATATACCTAAGATTTCATCATTCTTGATGACATTTATCTTACTTTATAGAAATATCATTTCAGAATAGTTTATTTCTAGGCATTCATTTTTTAACGGTTACTTTAAACAGGCAGAACTTTTGTTCTGCTTTTTTACATTTAAATGATGGTTTATGCTTTTTGAAGTGCGTTTTAGGTGCAAAAATGGTTTATTTAGGAATATTTCCCTGTTTTTATCCTTGTTTGGTTAAAATAATCTTACAAAGTTTTTAAGAGATTATTAGAAAAAAGGAGATGGATATGAAATTTGGGAAAAGGAACTATCGTCCCCAGGTGGATCAGATGGACTGCGGTGTGGCTTCCTTGGCCATGGTATTTGGCTACTATGGTAGTTATTTCTCCTTGGCTCATCTACGAGAACTAGCTAAGACGACCATGGATGGGACGACTGCTTTGGGTCTTGTAAAGGTGGCAGAGGAAATTGGTTTTGAAACGCGGGCTATCAAGGCGGATATGACGCTCTTTGACCTGCCAGATTTGACCTTTCCGTTTGTGGCTCATGTGCTCAAGGAAGGGAAATTGCTCCACTATTATGTGGTGACAGGTCAGGATAAGAAGGCAATCCATATCGCTGATCCAGATCCCAGTGTTAAGCTGACCAAGATTTCCCGTGAGCGATTTGCGCAAGAATGGACAGGGGTTAGTCTCTTTATGGCTCCGTCTCCAGACTATAAACCCCATAAGGAGAAAAAACAGGGGCTCCTATCCTTCTTGCCAATCTTGCTCAAACAGCGGGGGTTGATTGCTAATATCGTTTTGGCAACACTCTTGGTAACCCTGATTAATATCGTGGGCTCTTATTATCTGCAGTCTATCATTGATAGTTACGTACCAGACCAGATGCGTTCGACCTTGGGCATTATCTCAATAGGACTAGTTATCGTCTATATCCTCCAGCAGATTTTGTCGTATGCGCAAGAATACCTCTTGCTTGTTCTGGGACAACGGCTGTCTATCGATGTGATTTTGTCCTACATCAAGCATGTTTTTCACCTGCCAATGTCCTTTTTTGCAACACGCAGGACAGGAGAAATCGTATCTCGTTTTACAGATGCCAACAGTATCATCGATGCGTTGGCGTCGACCATTCTTTCGATTTTCCTAGATGTGTCGACGATTTTGATTATCTCGCTTGTCTTATTTTCACAAAATATGACACTCTTTTTCATTAGTCTGCTTGCGCTTCCCATCTATACAGTGATTATCTTTGTTTTTATGAAGCCTTTTGAAAAGATGAATCGGGATACCATGGAAGCTAATGCGGTTCTGTCTTCTTCTATCATCGAGGACATCAACGGTATTGAGACCATTAAGTCTTTGACCAGTGAAAGTTCACGCTATCAAAAGATTGACAAGGAATTTGTGGCTTATCTGAAAAAATCCTTTACCTATAGTCGGGCAGAAAGCCAGCAAAAGGCACTGAAAAAAGTTGCCCAGCTTCTGCTCAATGTTGCCGTTCTCTGGCTAGGAGCCATTCTTGTTATGGATGGGAAAATGAGTTTGGGCCAGCTGATCACTTATAACACCCTGCTCGTTTACTTTACCAATCCTTTGGAAAATATTATCAACCTACAAACCAAACTTCAGACAGCGCAGGTTGCCAATAATCGCTTAAATGAGGTTTATCTAGTAGCTTCGGAGTTTGAGGAGAAGAAAACGGTAGAAGATTTGAGCATGATGAAGGGAGATATGACCTTTAAGCAGGTTCACTACAAGTATGGCTATGGTCGTGACGTCTTGTCGGATATCAATTTGACCATTCCGCAAGGGTCTAAGATGGCTTTTGTGGGGATTTCAGGGTCAGGCAAGACTACCTTAGCCAAGATGATGGTTAATTTTTACGACCCAAGTCAAGGGGAGATTAGTCTAGGTGGTGTCAATCTTAATCAGATTGATAAAAAGGCCCTGCGCCAGTACATCAACTATCTGCCTCAACAGCCCTATGTCTTTAACGGAACGATTTTGGAGAATCTGCTCCTTGGAGCCAAGGAGGGGACGACTCAGGAGGATATCTTACGGGCAGTTGAATTGGCAGAGATTCGGGAGGATATAGAGCGCATGCCACTGAATTATCAGACAGAATTGACTTCGGATGGGGCAGGTATTTCTGGGGGGCAACGACAACGAATCGCTTTGGCGCGTGCCCTTTTAACGGATGCGCCTGTTCTGATATTGGACGAGGCAACTAGTAGTCTGGATATCTTGACAGAAAAGCGGATTGTCGATAATCTCATGACACTAGACAAGACCCTTATTTTCATCGCCCACCGCTTGACCATTGCTGAGCGAACAGAGAAGGTTGTTGTCTTGGATCAGGGCAAGATTGTCGAAGAAGGCAACCATGCAGACTTGCTTGCCCGAGGTGAATTTTACGCCCATTTGGTCAATAGCTAGAAAGAGGAGAAGATGAAACCAGAATTTTTAGAAAGTGCGGAGTTTTACCATCGTCGTTACCATAATTTTTCCAGTCGGGTGATTTTACCTATGTCGCTTCTGCTCGTGTTTCTGTTTGGATTTGCAGTCTTTGCTGAGAAAGAGATTAGTTTGTCTACTAGAGCTACTGTCGAACCTAGTCGGATCATTGCCAACATCCAGTCGACTAGCAATCAACGGATTGTGGCAAATTATCTGGAAGAAAATAAACTGGTCAAGCAGGGGGATTTACTCGTTGAGTACCAGCAGGGGGCGGAAGCTGTTCAAGCTGAAGCATACGCCAGTCAATTGGAGATGTTAAAGGATCAAAAAAAGCAGTTGGGTTATTTGCAATCCAGTTTGAAAGAGGGGAGTGATCAATTTCCAGAGGCGGATAAGTTTGGATATCAGGAGATGTTTCGAGACTATCTCAGCCAAGCTAGTAGTCTTAGGAGCAATGTTTCTCAACAAAATGCCAGCATCTCTTCTCAAAATGCAGCCGCAAGTCAGAGTCAGGCTGAGATTGGCAACCTTATCAGCCAAACAGAGGATAAAATCCGAGATTACAAAACAGCTAAGTCGGCGATTGAAAAAGGAGATCAACTGGATAGTCAAAATGCAGCCTACTCATTTTATCAGACTTATAAAAACCAAGCTGGAGATGATTCGCAAGCTAAATCGCAAGTTATTGCACAGGTGGATGCACAAATTGCCCAGCTAGAGTCTAGTTTAGCTACTTATCGTGTGCAGTATGCGGGTTCTGGAGCTCAACAAGCCTACGCAACGGGACTAGATAGTCAACTGGAATCGCTCAAATCTCAGCACCTAGTCAAAGTCGGTCAGGAATTAACCCTTTTGGATCAGAAAATTTTGGAGGCAGAGTCGGGTAAGAAAGTCCAAGGAGGTTTGCTGGACAAGGGGAAAATTACAGCAAGTGAGGATGGGGTGCTTCACCTTAATCCTGAGACCAGTGAATCTACGATGGTTGCAGAAGGAACCCTGCTAGCCCAACTCTACCCATCCTTGGAAAAAGAAGGCAAAACTAAACTCACGGCTTATCTCAGTTCAAAAGATGTTGCTAGAGTCAAGATTGGGGACTCTGTCCGTTATACTACGACTAATGATGCGAAGAATCAAATTTTCCTGGATTCCACGATTACAAGTATCGATGCGACAGCTACAAAGACTGAACAAGGAAATTTCTTTAAAATTGAGGCGGAGACCCATCTGACTTCTGAGCAGGCTGCAACACTTCGCTATGGTTTAGAAGGCCGCCTGCAGATGATTACGGGAAAGAAAAGCTATCTCCGTTATTTTTGGGATCAATTTTTGAATAAAGGGTAATATTCGTGTTTTTCAGAGGATAAATGATTTTAAAACTGTAAGAAGAGTTCATCTTGCAGTTTTTCTTTACGCTTAAAACAGAAAAACGTTATTTATTCGTAAAAACCTTGAATTTTTCATGCTTTTGTGGTAGAATGTGCTCAAGTAAAACGAAAGGCGAACTTTAAAATGTCAAAACAACTGATCTATTCGGGAAAAGCCAAGGATATCTATACAACTGAGGATGAAAATCTCATTATTTCAACTTACAAGGACCAGGCGACTGCTTTTAACGGTGTCAAGAAGGAGCAGATTGCGGGCAAGGGAGTGTTAAATAATCAGATTTCATCTTTTATTTTTGAGAAATTAAATGCGGCTGGTGTAGCGACTCATTTTGTGGAGAAGCTTTCAGATACGGAACAACTCAATAAAAAGGTGGAAATCATTCCTTTGGAAGTTGTGCTCCGCAACTACACGGCTGGTTCCTTTTCAAAACGTTTTGGCGTAGAAGAAGGTATCGCATTTGAGACTCCGATTGTCGAATTTTACTATAAAAATGATGATTTGGATGATCCCTTTATCAATGACGAGCATGTGAAATTCTTAAAAATTGCGGATGATCAGCAGATTGCTTACTTGAAGGAAGAAACCCGTCGTATCAATGAGCTCTTGAAAGCTTGGTTTGCTGAGATTGGACTTAAATTGATTGATTTTAAGCTAGAGTTTGGTTTTGACAAGGATGGCAAGATTATCTTGGCAGACGAGTTTTCACCAGATAACTGCCGTTTGTGGGATGTGGATGGCAACCACATGGACAAGGATGTTTTCCGTCGTGGATTGGGAGAACTAACTGATGTTTACGAAGTTGTCTGGGAAAAGTTGCAGGAATTGAAATAATCTGTTTGTAAGACTTTCAAGGTCGTTTGGGAACATTGCAAGAGCTGAAATAAAGGAATAAGAATTGATGGATAAACGTATTTTTGTTGAAAAAAATGCTGATTTTCAGGTTAAATCAGAGAGTTTGGTGAGAGAGCTCCAGCACAACTTGGGACTTTCAACTTTGAAAAGTATTCGCATTGTGCAAGTTTATGATGTCTTTGATTTGGCAGAGGACTTGTTTGCACCCGCAGAGAAACACATCTTCTCTGAGCAGGTGACAGACCATGTCTTGGATGAATCAGCCGTGCAAGCGGATCTTACCAACTATGCTTTCTTTGCCATTGAAAGCCTGCCAGGACAGTTTGATCAACGTGCAGCTTCTTCACAGGAAGCCTTGCTTTTACTGGGAAGTTCAAGTGATGTTACGGTCAACACAGCTCAACTTTACTTGGTCAATAAGGATATTGATGCGACTGAGTTGGAAGCAGTCAAGAACTACTTGCTCAACCCAGTTGATTCTCGTTTCAAGGATATCACAACAGGGATTGCCAAGCAGGAATTTTCAGAGTCAGACAAGACCATTCCAAAATTGACTTTCTTTGAAAGTTATACGGCAGAAGACTTTGCTCGCTACAAGGCCAAGCAAGGGATGGCAATGGAAGTGGATGATTTGCTCTTTATTCAAGATTATTTCAAGTCAATCGGGCGCGTGCCGACGGAAACAGAGCTCAAGGTTTTGGATACTTATTGGTCTGACCACTGCCGTCACACGACTTTTGAGACCGAGTTGAAACAGATTGACTTCTCAGCTTCTAAATTCCAAAAGCAATTGCAGGCGACTTATGACAAGTATATTGCCATGCGTGATGAGTTAGGTCGTTCTGAAAAACCACAAACCTTGATGGATATGGCGACTATTTTTGGTCGTTATGAGCGTGCTAATGGGCGTTTGGACGACATGGAAGTGTCAGACGAAATCAATGCCTGCTCGGTTGAAATCGAAGTGGACGTTGATGGTGTCAAGGAACCTTGGCTCCTCATGTTTAAAAACGAAACCCACAACCACCCAACTGAGATTGAGCCATTTGGTGGAGCGGCTACTTGTATCGGTGGAGCCATTCGTGACCCGTTGTCAGGCCGTTCCTACGTTTACCAAGCTATGCGTATCTCAGGTGCTGGTGATATTACAGCTCCGATTTCAGAAACTCGCGCTGGTAAATTGCCACAACAAGTCATTTCGAAGACAGCGGCTCATGGTTATTCTTCGTATGGTAACCAAATTGGTCTGGCGACGACTTACGTTCGTGAGTACTTCCACCCAGGCTTTGTAGCTAAACGCATGGAGCTAGGTGCCGTTGTTGGTGCTACTCCTAAGGAAAATGTAGTCCGTGAAAAACCGGAAGCCGGCGATGTGATTATCTTGCTCGGTGGTAAGACTGGACGTGATGGTGTCGGTGGTGCAACGGGATCTTCTAAGGTTCAAACAGTTGAGTCTGTAGAGACTGCCGGTGCTGAGGTTCAAAAAGGGAATGCCATCGAAGAGCGCAAGATCCAACGTCTTTTCCGTAATGGCGATGTCACTCGTCTTATCAAGAAATCCAACGACTTTGGAGCAGGTGGTGTCTGTGTGGCTATCGGCGAATTGGCAGATGGTCTTGAAATCGACCTCAACAAGGTTCCTCTTAAATACCAAGGCTTGAATGGTACAGAAATTGCTATCTCTGAATCTCAAGAACGGATGGCAGTTGTGGTGCGTCCTGAAGACGTAGATGCCTTCGTTGTGGAATGTAATAAAGAAAATATTGACGCTGTTGTCGTTGCAACAGTGACTGAAAAACCAACTCTTGTCATGCACTGGAATGGTGAAACCATTGTTGACTTGGAACGTCGTTTCCTTGATACCAACGGTGTGCGCATAGTCGTTGATGCCAAGGTGGTAGACAAGGGTGTCAAACTTCCAGAAGAACGCACAACAAGCGTTGACACACTTGAAGCAGATACCCTTGCGGTTCTATCTGATCTCAACCATGCGAGTCAAAAAGGATTGCAGACCATCTTTGACTGCTCGGTCGGTCGTTCAACGGTCAATCACCCACTTGGTGGTCGCTACCAACTCACACCAACTGAGGCATCTGTGCAGAAATTGCCAGTTCAACACGGAGTGACTCATACTGCGTCAGTCATGGCTCAAGGATTTAACCCATATGTAGCAGAATGGTCTCCATACCACGGTGCTGCTTATGCGGTTATCGAAGCAACTGCTCGTTTGGTGGCTGCTGGTGCCAACTGGTCCAAGGCTCGTTTCTCATACCAAGAATATTTCGAGCGCATGGACAAGCAAGCTGAGCGTTTTGGTCAGCCAGTAGCGGCTCTTCTAGGCTCTATCGAAGCACAAATTCAGCTTGGTTTGCCATCTATCGGTGGTAAGGACTCTATGTCTGGTACTTTTGAAGAATTGACCGTACCGCCAACCTTGGTTGCCTTTGGGGTGACGACGGCAGATAGCCGTAAGGTCCTCTCTCCTGAGTTCAAGACTGCTGGTGAAAACATCTACTACATCCCAGGTCAAGCCCTCTCTGCAGAGATTGATTTTGACTTGATTAAGAAAAATTTTGCTCAGTTTGAAGCCATCCAAGCTGGCCACAAAGTAACATCTGCATCAGCTGTTAAATATGGTGGTATCCTTGAAAGCTTGGCTCTTGCTAGCTTTGGGAACCATATCGGTGCAGAGGTAACCTTGCCTGAACTTGAAACAGCCTTGACAGCTCAATTGGGTGGATTTGTCTTCACATCTCCTCAAGAAATCGCTGGAGTAGAGAAGATTGGACGAACAAGAGTAGACTTTACACTCCTTGTCAACGGTGTGAAGTTAGATGGACAGAAACTTGACAGTGCCTTCCAAGGAAAACTGGAAGAAGTTTACCCAACTGAATTTGCCCAAGCTAAAGAATTGGAAGAAGTGCCAGCTGTCGCTTCTGACGCAGTCATCAAAGCCAAGGAAACTATTGAAAAACCGGTGGTTTACATCCCAGTCTTCCCAGGAACCAACTCAGAATATGACTCAGCTAAGGCATTTGAAAAAGAAGGTGCAGAGGTTAACTTGGTGCCATTTGTGACCTTGAATGAAGAGGCCATTGTCAAGTCAGTTGAAACCATGGTTGACAACATCGGCAAGGCTAACATCCTCTTCTTTGCAGGTGGATTCTCAGCTGCGGATGAGCCGGATGGATCAGCTAAATTTATCGTGAATATCTTGCTCAATGAAAAAGTGCGTGCAGCCATTGATAGCTTTATCGCTCGTGGTGGCTTGATTATCGGTATCTGTAATGGATTCCAAGCCCTGGTCAAATCAGGTCTTCTTCCATATGGAAACTTTGAAGATGCTAACAGTACCAGCCCAACCCTCTTCTACAATGATGCCAACCAGCACGTGGCCAAGATGGTGGAAACTCGGATTGCCAATACCAACTCACCATGGTTGGCTGGAGTACAAGTGGGCGATATCCATGCCATTCCAGTATCGCATGGTGAAGGGAAGTTTGTCGTGACGGCTGAGGAATTTGCAGAGCTCCGTGACAATGGACAAATTTTCAGCCAATACGTTGACTTTGAAGGCAAACCAAGCATGGATTCTAAGTACAATCCGAATGGTTCGGTAAATGCCATCGAAGGAATTACCAGCAAGAATGGTCAAATCATCGGTAAAATGGGACACTCAGAACGTTATGAAGACGGTCTCTTCCAAAACATCCCAGGAAATAAAGACCAGCACCTGTTCGCGTCGGCTGTGCGTTATTTCACAGGGAAATAAAAGGTATAAAAAATGACATACGAAGTAAAATCTCTTAATGAAGAATGTGGTGTTTTCGGTATCTGGGGACATCCAGATGCTGCTAAATTGACCTATTTTGGTCTCCATAGTCTTCAGCACCGTGGTCAGGAGGGGGCAGGAATCCTCTCCAATGATCAGGGGCAATTGAAGCGTCATCGTGACATGGGGCTTTTATCAGAAGTGTTCAGAAATCCAGCTAATTTGGATAAATTGACAGGAATGAGCGCGATTGGGCATGTGCGTTATGCGACGGCTGGCGAAGCTTCTGTTGACAACATCCAGCCCTTCCTCTTTCGCTTTCATGATATGCAGTTTGGACTTGCTCACAATGGAAACTTGACCAATGCAGAATCTCTCAAGCAAGAATTGGAACAAAGAGGAGCAATTTTCAGTTCAACTTCGGACTCGGAAATCTTGGCCCACCTCATTCGTCGGAGTCACAATCCGAACTTGATGGGCAAAATCAAAGAGGCGCTCAGTCTTGTCAAAGGTGGATTTGCTTATATCCTGCTGTTTGAGGGCAAGTTGATTGCTGCGCTTGATCCTAATGGCTTCCGTCCGCTTTCTATCGGAAAAATGGCCAACGGAGCGGTGGTGGTTTCGTCAGAAACCTGTGCTTTTGAAGTCATTGGTGCCGAGTGGATTCGTGATGTGAAACCAGGAGAGATTGTAATCGTGGATGACAATGGGATTCAGTATGATAGCTATACGAATGATACCCAGTTGGCGATTTGCTCTATGGAGTATATCTATTTTGCTCGCCCTGACTCTAATATCCATGGGGTCAATGTCCATACAGCTCGCAAACGTATGGGGGCCCAATTGGCGCGTGAATTTAAGCACGAAGCGGATATCGTGGTCGGTGTGCCAAATTCCTCACTCAGCGCAGCTATGGGCTTTGCAGAAGAATCTGGTCTGCCAAATGAAATGGGTCTGATCAAAAACCAATACACGCAACGTACCTTTATCCAACCGACTCAGGAATTGCGGGAGCAAGGGGTGCGGATGAAATTGTCTGCTGTTTCGGGCGTTGTCAAAGGCAAACGTGTGGTGATGATTGATGATTCCATTGTTCGCGGGACAACCTCTCGCCGTATCGTTCAGCTTTTGAAAGAAGCGGGGGCTTCTGAAGTTCATGTTGCTATTGGCAGTCCAGCGCTAGCTTATCCATGTTTTTACGGGATTGATATCCAGACGCGTCAGGAGCTGATTGCGGCCAATCATACGGTCGAAGAAACTCGCCAAATCATTGGTGCGGATAGTCTGACCTATCTTTCGATTGATGGTTTGATTGATTCTATCGGGATTGAAACAGATGCGCCAAACGGTGGTCTCTGTGTAGCTTACTTTGACGGCGACTACCCAACTCCTCTCTACGACTATGAGGAAGAATATCGTAGAAGCTTGGGGGATAAGACCAGTTTTTACAAATAGACGGATAAAGACTCTCCATGAAAGGAAAGGAAGAGAAGATGACAAATAAAAATGCTTATGCGCAGTCAGGTGTGGATGTTGAAGCGGGTTATGAAGTTGTTGAGCGGATCAAAAAGCACGTGGCTCGTACGGAGCGTGCAGGTGTTATGGGAGCTCTTGGTGGTTTTGGTGGCATGTTTGACCTCTCAAAAACAGGTGTCAAAGAGCCCGTCTTGATTTCAGGGACTGACGGTGTCGGAACCAAGCTCATGCTGGCTATCAAGTACGACAAGCACGATACCATCGGGCAGGACTGTGTGGCCATGTGTGTCAATGATATCATCGCTGCAGGTGCGGAGCCCCTCTATTTCCTCGACTATGTGGCGACAGGGAAGAATGAACCAGCTAAACTAGAACAAGTCGTCGCTGGTGTGGCAGAAGGTTGTGTGCAGGCTGGTGCTGCCCTCATCGGTGGGGAAACGGCTGAAATGCCAGGTATGTATGGCGCAGATGACTATGACTTGGCTGGTTTTGCGGTTGGTGTGGCAGAAAAATCTCAAATCATTGACGGTTCAAAGGTAGCAGAAGGGGATATTCTTCTCGGACTTGCTTCAAGTGGGATTCACTCAAATGGTTACTCACTCGTTCGTCGTGTCTTTGCCGACTACACAGGTGAGGAAGTCTTGCCAGAATTGGAAGGCAAGAAACTCAAGGAAGTCCTTCTTGAACCAACTCGTATCTACGTTAAAGCTGTTCTACCGCTCATCAAAGAAGAGTTGGTCAACGGTATTGCCCATATCACTGGTGGTGGATTTATCGAGAATGTCCCTCGTATGTTTGCAACTGACTTGGCCGCTGAGATTGAGGAAAGCAAGGTACCAGTGCTTCCGATTTTCAAGGCTCTTGAAAAATACGGTGAAATCAAGCATGAAGAAATGTTTGAAATCTTCAATATGGGTGTGGGACTCATGTTGGCAGTTAGCCCTAAAAATGTAGGTCGTGTCAAGGAATTACTGGATGAACCAGTCTATGAAATCGGCCGCATCGTCAAGAAAGAAAACGAAAGTGTCATCATCAAATGAAAAAAATAGCGGTTTTTGCCTCTGGTAATGGCTCAAACTTTCAGGTGATTGCCGAAGAATTTCCGGTGGAGTTTGTCTTTTCAGACCATCGTGACGCCTATGTGCTCGAGCGTGCAGACAAGCTCGGCGTTCTGTCCTATGCTTTTGAACTCAAGGAGTTTGAGAACAAGGCAGACTACGAAGCAGCTCTTGTCGAACTCTTGGAAGAACACCAGATTGACTTGGTTTGCCTAGCAGGATATATGAAAATCGTTGGGCCAACTTTGCTCGTTGCTTACGAGGGTCGGATCATTAACATTCATCCAGCCTACCTACCAGAATTTCCAGGAGCTCATGGAATTGAGGATGCTTGGAATGCTGGTGTTACTGAGAGTGGCGTGACCATTCACTGGGTGGATTCCGGTGTGGATACAGGCAAGGTCATCAAACAAGTCCGTGTGCCACGTCTAGCTGATGATACCATCGAAAGCTTTGAAGCTCGCATTCATGAGGCTGAGTACAAGTTGTATCCAGAGGTGCTGGGTAGCTTGGGAGTTTCGAGGAGATAAGATATGGATTTTAAAGAAAAGTTGAAAAACTGGGATAAAGATGTCAGTGACTATAATCCATGGAAAAATGATAAAGGTGTAAGGTTGATTAATGATTTTCTTAAATGTTTAATACAACCGAATAATGAATTTTCTTGGATTGAACCTAACGGGGAAAAATATAAACCTGCAACAAGATACATAATCCCTACACATGTTCAAGGAGATTATGAAAACGCAATTTTGTATCAATGCCTTTATAATCCTGGTGTAGCCGATAGTATCTGGAAATTACAAGATGCTAACATACATGAATTTATTGAACATGCAAATAATGAAGAAAATTATTTAAAGAGGCTGTTTTCAGATAATCAAAATTTTTCTGAAGTAGATGTTAGAAATAAAATAGTCCAGAAAGACAACATTCTTTACCAAGAAATCGAACTGATACTAGGGAAATTTTCTAAAAAACCAGATTATCAATCACTTAAAGAGTTTATAAATCGTGAATGTTACTATATTAGAAGTTACTACAGTGCATTGTTGGGTGAAAGAGGAAAAGGGAGAACGCTCTTAGATAAGGCGCTTAATAGCTTATTGGAGGACTGGGATAATCTTGAAAATTATCAAGAATTACGCATTTGTAATTTAGAGCTAGTCCCATTTGCTTCAAGAAAAAAAGGGGATATTACGTTATCTAAAGTACCTAAAACCTTTACAGATTTTACTGTAAGCATTATTTTAAAGCGGATATCAAATCATTTAAAAGGTAATAGTGAGAAACCAGTTTTTGTTTTTAGAAGTAGAAAAGAATGGTTTGAAAGGATTAATATATTTATTAATTCAGAATTTGGAATGAGTGAGCCTTTTGATATTGAAAATAGTGAATTAATAGATTATTTTTATGAGTTTTCAAGTCAAAATGCAGTCTTATCAAGAAATAATATTCTAAAAGCTAGACGAAAGATAAGAGAAGATGAATTTAACTCCGGTTTCCTCAGTCTATTCAAATAAGTAAGGAGAACAAATGACTAAACGCGCCTTAATCAGCGTCTCAGACAAAGCGGGCATTGTTGAATTTGCCCAAGAACTCAAAAAACTTGGTTGGGATATCATCTCGACAGGTGGGACCAAGGTTGCCCTTGATAATGCTGGGGTGGATACCATTGCCATTGATGATGTGACTGGTTTTCCGGAGATGATGGACGGTCGTGTCAAGACCCTACACCCAAATATCCACGGTGGATTACTCGCTCGTCGTGACTTGGATAGCCACCTTCAAGCGGCTAAGGACAATAAGATCGAGCTCATTGACCTTGTAGTGGTCAACCTCTATCCTTTCAAGGAAACGATTCTCAAACCAGATGTGACCTACGCTGACGCAGTTGAAAACATCGATATTGGTGGGCCATCCATGCTTCGTTCAGCGGCTAAAAACCACACTAGCGTAACGGTTGTGGTAGATCCTGCTGACTATGCTGTGATTTTAGACGAATTGGCAGCAAATGGTGAAACTACTTATGAAACTCGCCAACGTTTAGCAGCCAAGGTTTTTCGTCACACAGCAGCTTATGATGCCTTGATTGCAGAATATTTCACAGCTCAAGTGGGTGAAGCAAAACCAGAAAAGCTCACTTTGACCTATGACCTCAAACAAGCCATGCGCTATGGGGAAAATCCTCAGCAGGACGCTGACTTCTACCAAAAAGCTTTGCCGACTGACTATTCGATTGCATCAGCGAAACAGCTCAACGGTAAGGAATTATCCTTTAACAATATCCGTGATGCGGATGCGGCGATTCGTATCATCCGTGACTTCAAAGACCGTCCAACCGTTGTGGCTTTGAAACACATGAACCCATGTGGAATTGGTCAAGCTGATGACATCGAAACTGCTTGGGACTATGCTTATGAGTCTGACCCAGTGTCTATCTTTGGTGGAATTGTCGTCCTTAACCGTGAGGTGGATGCTGCGACAGCTCAAAAAATGCACGGTGTCTTCCTCGAGATCATCATCGCACCGAGCTATACGGATGAAGCGCTAGCCATTTTGACCAACAAAAAGAAAAACTTGCGCATCCTTGCCTTGCCATTCGACGCTCAAGATGCCAGCGAAGTGGAAGCAGAATACACAGGCGTGGTTGGTGGTCTCCTTGTTCAAAATCAAGATGTGGTCAAGGAAAGTCCAGCTGACTGGCAAGTGGTGACCAAGCGCCAGCCAACCGAGACAGAAGCGACTGCTCTTGAATTTGCTTGGAAGGCTATCAAGTATGTGAAATCAAACGGGATCATCGTGACGAATGACCACATGACACTTGGCGTTGGCCCAGGTCAAACCAACCGTGTGGCTTCAGTCCGTATCGCTATTGATCAGGCTAAAGACCGCCTTGACGGCGCTGTGCTTGCTTCAGATGCCTTCTTCCCATTCGCGGATAACGTGGAAGAAATCGCCAAAGCAGGTATTAAGGCCATCATCCAGCCAGGTGGCTCAGTACGTGACCAAGAGTCTATCGAAGCTGCTGACAAATACGGCTTAACCATGGTCTTCACAGGAGTAAGACATTTTAGACATTAAGAAGACAAAAGGGAAGAAAACAGTTTCTTTCCTTTTTTTGAAATTAAGTAATAGATTAATAAAAAATTATGAGAAGCGAAACTTGTTGGTAGGTTAGAAAAACATCATAATTTTAGAATAAAGGTAGGTGATAAATAAAGTTATGATAAATCGTGTTAGAAGTAGATATTTTTGATATAATGAATGTTAGAAGGGCGAAATTAAGGAGGGGATTAATTTGGAAATTAAAAAAAATTATTTAATAAATAGATTTTTTTCCAGAAATACTATAAAAAACCTCGTACAAAATAAAAAAGATCCAATTTTTGAGTGTGTATCGCAGCATCATAAATTAGGTAATAATTTGTCTATAATTCAAAATACTTATATGAAACTCTCTCAATCGTATAGAAATGAATATTTTTATAAAAATACGTTGTTAAATAAATTATTATTAGGGGTACATAGTATAAATACTACTACTGCTTTGACTGAAATACCTGTTGGAAATGCAAAACCAGATTTTATTTTAATAAATGGAAAAGCTGTGGTATATGAAATCAAAACTGAATTTGACAATTTTGACAGGTTAGAAAATCAAATCACAGAATACTATAGAGCATTTAATCACGTTGCAATTGTTACTCATGAAAAAAATGTAAATTTAGCTTTGGAGAAGATTAGGTTGTTAAAAAAACCTGTAGGTCTTTATGTGCTCCAAAGAAACAGCAAAATTAAAACAATAATTAAACCAGAGAAGTACAATACTGATTTAGATAGGGAAATAATTTTTAAAATACTTCGTAAGGGGGAATATGAAAATATTATTGAGAAACATTTTAATTCGTTACCAGATGTGTCTCAATTTGAGTATTATGACGTTTGTAAATTATTAACCAAAAAGATTCCATTGGAACAGTTTTATTCGGATTTTCTTATGGAATTGAAGAAGAGGAATTCAATAGATAAAGATTTATTTGCAGATGTTCCTTATGAACTTAAATTTTTGGTGTATTTCATGAATTTTAAACCTAAGGATTTTAAGGCATTAAAGCAATTTTTAGATGAATAAAGGAGTATTTATATGTATTTTCCATATTTGAGAGGAAGGCAGTATGAGTTAATTGCTCTTAGAGAATTGTTAGAAAATAATAAATTAGGAAGCGCTGTAATTCCAATTATTGAACCGGTAAGATTATCTCCTACACTGGTAAGTACTTTGGAGGGTTTTAAAGATAAGAGGCAGAAATGTTCTATTGTAATGAATCCAGGTGTAGGATCTTTTTTGGAGGAATATAGCGATTTTTCTAAAAGTAATCTTGCTACTCGATTGGATAGTTTGATTGATGAAAGTGAGAATTTTTATTATGTTTCGTTGATGAGTAAGGATTATAGTTTAGAAGAAAATTTTAAGTCTATTGCAGATATTGGCAAACAAATAACAGTATGTAAGAAGCCCGATGATTTACAAGGATATAATAAAAATTATAGGGAACAAGAGACGGCGTATAATTTTATTTCAGAAATAGGAAGACTAAAAAGAGAAGTTCAGGGAAATAAAGTCAAGATTAGTGACAATTTTGTTAAATTAGCAAGAAATACAGATTATTCAGACAAAGATGATGAATTCTTCTCAGATGATCATAAATATTTTATAGAAGATGAATATAAGGGATTTTCTGACTATTCCATTGTAGGAGAGGAGTATAGTGAATCAGGTTTTGCTCCTTATGCTGTTGCTATCCACATCGTTTATTTTGATTCTGATGAAAATCTAAGAATTCACCATTTTGTATCAGAAACAAACCAAGATCCAACAAACCCAGCTGGTAAGTTTAAGGAAGCACTTGAAAAATTAATTATATTTGTCAACGAGGGCCTAGTGGAAAGAACACTGGCGATAAATGAATTTGAAAAATTGTATAAAACGGGTTCTTATCCAGGACTTGGCACAGTAAAGAAATTGTCCATTATGCATCATATTGAATTGGTTAGTAAGTATCTTGACCGAATCAGTGGAGACAGTGAATGAAAATTTGTAAAGATTGTTTTGCAGATGAGATTCTAAAAAACGAAGTTAATATAGCTGAAAGGCAAGCTAGCTGTGACATTTGTTCAAATAATAATGTTTGTGTTTATGATACACAGTGTGACGACTATTTAATTCCATTTTTGAGCTCTCTCGTTTCTATTTTTTCTCCAGTAGATAAAATAGAAAATTTCCCAGTTGGGCAAGAAACGCTTCTAAAAACAGAAATAGCTACAAATTGGAATATATTTACTACTAAAGAGGAGTTCAAGATTCATCAAATGCTTTCTGAGATTTGTAAAAATCTATTAGAAGAAAGTCCTGAATTGTTAACGCACCCTGTTGGAGTAAAGCAGATGTATGACCCAATTTATTTAAAAGATCATTCATTGTTCAGTAAGAGTTGGGAAGACTTTGTTGACGACATTAAATATAACAATCGTTTTCATTCAAATCAAATTAATAAATGCATTCTAAGAAAGTATTGTGAAGCTATTCAAAAGACTTATTCAGAAGGAGAACAGTTCTATAGGTGCAGGATTTCAAAAGACGGGAAACCATTTGAATCAGAAGGGATAGGGGCACCTCCTAAAGGTAAATCAGCCGATGGAAGAGCTAATCCAAAAGGGGTTGTAATGCTTTATTTAGGTGATTCAGAGACGACAACAATACATGAAACAAGAACAGGTTTATATGATCATGTATGTATTGGCACTTTTAAGTTGAAATCTGCAATAACAGTCATTGATTTTAAAAAAATAATTGAAATTAGCCCTTTTCAAGATGGTATTATTGATGATCTTGCTGAATTAGCGATTAATAAAAAAAATCTAAAAAAGATTGATTCTGAGATGGGGCGAGTAATGAGAAATTCTGATGATATTCTAGATTATATCCCTACTCAATATATAGCTGATTTTGTGAAATCTCTAACCAAACCAATTTCTGGAGAATTAATTTATCAAGGAATTGAATTCCGCAGCGTTATGAATCCCGAAGGATTCAATTTGGCTATATTTACGCCGGATTGTTTTGAGGTAACCGATATAAGGATGAAACGAATAAATCATATTTCTTATAGCTGGTAAGTTTAATACCTAATGAAGCTTTTCTACATACTTTTAGAGATATTCCGCACTCAATACCGCCTTGTTTTATAATGAGGCGGTATTGAATGTTTAAAGGCTAAAAATGAAATCGGTTCAGTAAGTTTACTCGATGTTGTATTTTTTACTCGCAAATATAATTAGATTAAAACGAACGTTTATGATATAATATTAGTAAATAATTCGCAAAAGAGGTTGTAAGATGAAGCTGTTAGTTGTCGGTTCGGGTGGTCGTGAACATGCGATTGCTAAGAAGTTGCTTGAGTCAAAAGACGTTGAAAAAGTCTTTGTGGCTCCTGGAAATGACGGGATGACCTTAGATGGACTTGATTTGGTAAATATCTCTATTTCCGAACATTCTAAGTTGATTGATTTTGCAAAGGCCAACGATATCGCTTGGACCTTCATTGGGCCAGATGATGCCCTTGCTGCTGGTATCGTGGATGATTTTAACAAAGCTGGGCTCAAGGCTTTTGGTCCGACTAGGGCTGCAGCGGAGCTGGAGTGGTCCAAGGATTTTGCTAAGGAAATCATGGTCAAATATGACGTTCCGACAGCAGCCTATGGCACATTTTCAGATTTCGAGGAGGCCAAGGCTTATATCGAGGAGAAAGGCGCTCCTATCGTTGTCAAGGCGGATGGATTGGCGCTCGGGAAAGGTGTCGTCGTTGCGGAGACGGTTGAGCAAGCGGTCGAAGCCGCTCACGAGATGCTTTTGGACAATAAATTCGGTGACTCAGGTGCGCGTGTGGTCATCGAGGAATTTCTTGACGGAGAAGAGTTCTCTCTCTTTGCCTTTGTCAATGGGGACAAGTTCTACATCATGCCAACGGCTCAGGATCACAAACGTGCTTACGATGGCGACAAGGGTCCTAACACTGGCGGGATGGGTGCCTATGCGCCAGTTCCTCACTTGCCACAGAGCGTGGTTGACACAGCGGTTGAGACTATTGTCAAGCCAGTTCTTGAAGGGATGATCAAAGAAGGTCGTCCGTATCTTGGTGTCCTTTACGCGGGGCTTATCTTGACAGTAGACGGACCTAAGGTTATCGAGTTCAACGCTCGGTTCGGAGATCCAGAAACTCAGATTATTTTGCCTCGTTTGACATCGGACTTTGCGCAAAACATCACGGATATTCTCGATGGCAAGGAGCCGAACATCACGTGGACGGACAAGGGTGTGACTCTGGGTGTGGTTGTCGCATCCAAGGGCTACCCGCTAGACTACGAAAAGGGTGTCAAGTTGCCAGCCAAAATCGATGGCGACATCATCACCTACTATGCAGGGGCTAAGTTTGCGGAAAATAGCAGAGCACTGCTATCAAACGGTGGACGTGTCTATATGCTTGTCACCACAGCAGATAACGTCAAAGAAGCCCAAGATATCATCTACCAAGAACTCGCTCAACAAAACACAGAAGGCCTCTTCTACCGAACAGATATCGGAAGCAAGGCCATAAAAGATTAACAGACATATTTGCCATGGCGAGCGAAAGCGAGCCACTATAGAATAATCGTCGCAGTAGTGGAACTCCTAGTAGCTTTGCTACTAGGAGCGGAAAACTGGAGACCTAGGCTCCAGTTTTAGTAATGGAACGCCACAAGCGTTCGCTTACGTCCGCACTACATTAGACGATTATTAAAAAGAAAAATAAAAAGAGAATTATTATGTCTAACATTCAAAACATGTCCCTTGAGGACATCATGGGAGAGCGCTTTGGTCGCTAC
>CAJPPL010000021.1:0-21324 GCA_905372585.1 Streptococcus oralis | reverse complement strand
AAGAACACCAGCCAACTAGCTGGAATGAGCAAATTGATCAGCTTCTTAAAGATGGACATATCACAAGTCTTCAGGCTGAAACGGAAAAAATTAGCTACAGCTAAGCAGAAGAAAATCATCACCTTGTTTAACAACCTCTTTTCCAGTGGCTTTCATTTGGTGGAAATTATTTCTTTTTTGGGCAGAAGTGCCCTGCTGGAAAAGGACTATGTGGCCCAGATGCACAAAGGTTTGTCGCAGGGGAAATCCTTCTCAGAAATGATGAACAGCTTGGGCTTTTCAAGTGCTATTGTGACCCAGTTATCTCTAGCTGAAGTCCATGGAAATCTTCACCTGAGTTTGGGAAAGATAGAAGAATATCTGGACAATCTGGCCAAGGTCAAGAAAAAGTTAATCGAAGTGGCGACTTATCCCCTGATTTTGCTGGGATTTCTCCTGCTAATCATGCTGGGGCTCAGGAATTATTTGCTCCCTCAACTGGACAGTAGCAATATCGCCACCCAAATCATTGGCAATCTGCCACAAATATTTCTGGGACTAGTGTTGGTTTGCTCTCTATCTTTGTTTTTAGCCCTCACTTTCTACAAAAGAAGTTCCAAGATGCGGGTCTTCTCGATGTTGGCACGGGTTCCCTTTCTGGGAATCTTTGTCCAGACTTATCTGACGGCCTATTACGCGCGTGAATGGGGCAATATGATTTCGCAGGGAATGGAGCTGATGCAGATTTTTCAGATCATGCAGGAACAAGGTTCTCAGCTCTTTAAAGAAATTGGTCAAGATCTGGCTCAAGCCCTGCAAAATGGCCGCGAATTTTCTCAAACCATAGCGACCTATCCTTTCTTTAAAAAGGAGTTGAGTCTCATCATCGAGTATGGAGAAGTCAAGTCCAAGCTGGGGAGTGAGTTGGAAATCTATGCTGAAAAAACTTGGGAAGCCTTTTTTACCCGAGTCAACCGCACCATGAACTTAGTACAGCCACTGGTTTTTATCTTTGTGGCTCTGATTATCGTTTTACTTTATGCGGCAATGCTTATGCCCATGTATCAAAATATGGAGGTAAATTTTTAAAATGAAAAAACTCATGACAAATTTAAAAAAAGCCAAGGTTAAAGCTTTCACTTTGGTAGAGATGTTAGTGGTTTTGCTTATCATCAGCGTTCTTCTCTTGCTCTTTGTGCCCAATTTGACCAAGCAAAAGGATGCCGTAGATGACAAAGGAAAAGCTGCAGTTGTCAAGGTCGTGGAAAGCCAGGCAGAGCTCTATAGTCTGGACAAGAATGATGATGCCAGCCTTAGCAAATTACAAGCGGACGGTCGTATCACGGCTGAGCAAGCTAAAGCTTACAAAGACTACCATGCAAAACAAAAAACCAGTCAAACGGTTGCAGATTAAGGCCTTTACCATGCTTGAAAGTCTCTTGGTTTTGGGACTTGTGAGTATCCTTGCTTTGGGCTTGTCCGGTTCTGTTCAGTCCAGTTTTGCGGCGGTGGAGGAGCAGGTTTTCTTTATGGAGTTTGAAGAACTCTATAGGGAAACGCAAAAACGCAGTCTAGCCAGTCAGCAAAAGACCAGTCTGAACTTAGATGGACAGACAATCAGCAATGGCAGTCAAAACTTGACCGTTCCTAAAGGAATTCAGGCACCATCAGGACAAAGCATTATATTTGACCGAGCTGGGGGCAATTCGTCCCTGGCTAAGGTTGAATTTCAGACCAGTAAAGGAGCGATTCGCTATCAATTATATCTAGGAAATGGAAAAATTAAACGCATTAAGGAAACTAAAAATTAAGGCAGTGATTTTACTGGAAGCGGTGGTTGCTCTAGCCGTTTTTGCCAGCATTGCGACCCTTCTTTTGGGACAAATTCAGAAAAATAGACAAGAAGAGGTAGAAATCTTGCAAAAGGAAGAAGTCTTGCGTGTGGCGAAGATGGCTCTGCAAACAGGGCAAAATCAAGTAAACATAAACGGAGTGGAGGTTCAGGTCTTTGCTAGTGAAAAAGGATTGGAGGTCTACCATGGTTCAGAGAAGTTGCTCGACCTTAAAGAGCAGTAAGGTAAGAGCGTTCACTCTATTAGAATCTCTGATTGTCCTTATCGTCATTAGCGGAGGCTTGCTCCTTTTTCAAGCTATGAGTCAGCTCCTCATTTCAGAAGTTCGTTACCAGCAGCAAAGTGAGCAAAAGGAGTGGCTCTTGTTTGTGGATCAACTGGAGGCAGAGTTAGAGCGTTCGCAGTTTGAAAAGGTAGAAGGCAATCGCCTCTACATGAAACAGGATGGTAAGGATATCTCTATAGGGAAGTCTAAATCAGATGATTTTCGGAAAACCGATAGCAGTGGACGGGGCTATCAGCCAATGGTTTATGGCCTCAAATCAGCACAAATCACAGAGGAAAATCAATTGGTTCGCTTTCGTTTCCAATTTCAAAAAGGCTTAGAAAGGGAATTCATCTATCGTGTGGAAAAAGCAAAAAGTTAAGGCAGGCGTTCTCTTATATGCGGTTACCATGGCAGCTATTTTTAGCCTTTTGTTGCAGTTTTATTTGAATCGGCAAGTCGCCCATCACAAAGACTTTGCCCTAAACAAAGAAAAGTTGGCAGCTTTTGCCATGGCCAAGCGAAGTAAGGATAAGGCTGAGCAAGAAAGTGGGGAACGAGTCTTTAACTTAGGAAAAGTCAAGTATCAAAATACGAAAACAGGTTTTGCAACAAGTGTTCGTATGAATAAGGGCAACTATGAATTTTTCTTTCCTCCGATGAAAACCCAAGAAAAGAAAACAGCTAAAAAGGAAGAGGTGGCGACTGATTCAAGCAATCAAGAAGGGAAGAAAAAATCAGAAGAAAAGTCTGAAAAGAAAGAGACAATTCCTAGTCAATTCAACTACTTTGTGTTAAACTAAAAGCATGAAACACGATTTTAATCACAAAGCAGAAACCTTTGATTCGCCCAAAAATATCTTTCTTGCAAACTTGGTTTGTCAAGCTATCGAGAAACAGCTTGATTTTCTATCAGACAAAGAAATTCTGGATTTCGGTGGTGGGACGGGTCTATTAGCCTTGCCCCTGGCCAAGCAAGCTAAGTCGGTTACCCTTGTAGACATCTCTGAGAGAATGCTGGAGCAAGCCCGTTTGAAAACAGAAGAGCAAGAAATCAGGAATCTTCAACTCTTGGAGCAAGATTTACTGGCAAATCCCTTGGAGCAACAATTTGACCTAATTGTAGTCAGTCGGGTTCTTCATCATATGCCTGATCTAGATGCGACTCTTGCTATGTTTTACCATCATCTTAGGGAGAATGGACAAGTCCTCATTGCTGATTTTGTCAAGACAGATACCAACCATCATGGTTTTGATTTAGCTGAACTGGAAATCAAGCTAGCCCAGTTTGGTTTTTCGAGCATTGACAGTCAGATCCTTTACAGTGCTGAAGGTCTTTTCCTAGGAAATTACGCAGAGCTCTTTTTAACTGTAGCCCAAAAATCACTCGCTGACTAAAGCAGTGATTTTTTCTCTTCAGATGGAAAAAAGGAGGGAAATTTGATAAGATAGGAATATGGATTTTGAAAAAATTGAACAAGCTTATACGTATTTACTAGAGAATGTCCAAGTCATCCAAAGTGATTTGGCGACCAACTTTTATGATGCCTTGGTAGAGCAAAATAGTATCTACTTAGATGGCGAGACCGAGCTAGAGCAGGTCAAGGAGAACAATCAAGCCCTTAAGCGCCTAGCACTTCGTAAGGAAGAGTGGCTCAAGACCTACCAGTTTCTCTTGATGAAGGCAGGACAAACGGAACCTTTACAGGCCAATCACCAGTTTACACCAGATGCCATTTCCCTCCTATTGGTACTCATTGTGGAAGAGTTGTTTGAACAAGAGGAAATTAGCATCCTCGAAATCGGTTCTGGTATGGGGATTTTGGGGGCTACTTTCTTGACTTCTCTTGCTAAAAAAGTAGATTACTTGGGAATCGAAGTGGATGACTTGCTGATTGATTTGGCAGCCAGTATGGCAGATGTGATTGGTTTGCAAGCTGGTTTTGTCCAAGGAGACGCCGTTCGTCCGCAAATGCTTAAAGAAAGCGACGTGGTCATCAGCGACTTGCCTGTAGGCTATTACCCAGACGATGCCATCGCTTCTCGCTATCAAGTGGCTTCTAGTCAAGAGCATACCTATGCCCACCATTTGCTAATGGAACAAGGCCTCAAGTACCTTAAGTCAGATGGCTATGCAATTTTTCTAGCTCCGAGTGATTTATTGACCAGTCCTCAAAGTGATTTATTAAAAGGGTGGCTCAAAGACGAAGTGAGTCTGGCTGCTATCATCGCTCTGCCAGAGGATATTTTCTCAACTGCAAGCCAAGCTAAAAGTATTTTTGTCTTACAGAAGAAAAGAGACAAGGAAATAGAACCCTTTGTCTACCCTCTTACTAGCTTGCAAGATCCGTCAGTTTTGTTGACCTTTAAAGAAAATTTTCAAAATTGGAGCAAAGGTACTGAAATATAAAAGAGATTTTGTTATAATAGATGAAAACGCTTAAAAAGAGGTATCATCTTATGACAAAAACAATTGCAATCAATGCAGGAAGCTCAAGCTTGAAATGGCAACTTTATCAAATGCCTGAAGAGAAAGTTTTGGCTAAAGGCTTGATTGAACGTATTGGATTGAAAGATTCAATTTCAACAGTAAAATTTGACGGTCGTTCGGAGCAACAAATTCTTGATATTGAAGACCATACACAAGCCGTTAAAATTTTATTGGATGACTTGATTCGTTTTGACATCATCAAAGGGTACGATGAGATTACAGGTGTCGGACACCGCGTCGTTGCAGGTGGTGAATATTTCAAGGAATCAACAGTTGTTGAGGGAGATGTGATAGAAAAAGTTGAGGAATTGGGACTCTTGGCTCCTCTTCACAATCCAGCTAACGCTGCTGGAATTCGTGCATTTAAGGAATTGCTTCCAGATATTACCAGTGTTGTTGTATTTGATACTTCATTCCACACAACCATGCCAGAAAAGGCTTATCGCTACCCTCTACCAACTAAATACTACACAGACAACAAGGTTCGTAAATATGGTGCCCACGGGACAAGCCACCAGTTTGTCGCAGGAGAAGCAGCGAAACTTTTGGGCCGTCCTCTAGAAGATTTGAAATTGATTACCTGCCATATTGGTAACGGGGCTTCTATCACAGCTGTTAAGGGTGGGAAGTCTGTGGATACTTCTATGGGATTCACACCACTTGGCGGTGTGATGATGGGAACTCGTACAGGGGATATTGACCCTGCTATCATCCCTTATCTCATGCAATATACAGAGGATTTCAATACCCCAGAAGATATTAGTCGCGTTCTTAATCGTGAATCAGGGCTCATGGGAGTTTCTGGTCAGTCAAGCGATATGCGTGATGTGATTGCTGCCATGGAAGCAGGAGACCATGATGCAACTTTGGCTTATGAAATGTATGTCGATCGTATCCAAAAACATATTGGCCAATACCTTGCAGTCCTAAATGGAGCAGATGCGATTATCTTCACAGCAGGTATCGGTGAAAATGCAGCTTTGGTTCGTGAGGATGTCATTTCAGGTATCTCTTGGTTTGGCTGTGATGTGGATCCAGAAAAGAACGTCTTTGGCGTAACGGGAGACATCTCAACTGACGCAGCGAAAATCCGTGTCTTGGTTATTCCAACAGATGAAGAATTAGTGATTGCACGCGATGTTGAGCGCTTGAAAAAATAAGCAAATACACGTAAAATTTGATTGTAAAAAGAAGTTGGGAAAGAGATTTTCCAGCTTTTTTTATGTAGAAAATGTCTAAAACCTTGCTGTTATTGGCTTTTTCAAAAAATATGGTATAATAGTAGTAATTTAATAGATGGAGTTGAGTTTTGAAGAAAAGCTTTCGTGTAAAAAGAGAGAAAGATTTTAAGGCGATTTTCAAGGACGGAACAAGTTTTGCCAATCGAAAATTTGTTGTCTACCAATTGGAAAACCAGCAAAACCATTTTCGAGTAGGACTGTCCGTCAGCAAAAAGCTGGGAAATGCAGTTACCAGAAATCAAATTAAGAGACGAATCCGGCACATTCTACAAAGTGTAAAAGGGAGTTTAGTAGAGCATGTTGATTTTGTCGTGATTGCCCGAAAAGGGGTGGAAACCTTGGAATATGCAGAGATGGAGGAAAATCTACTCCACGTATTAAAGTTATCAAAGATTTACCAGGAAGGAAATGGGAGTGAAAAAGAAACTACAGTTGACTAGTTTGTTGGGCTTGTCCTTGTTTATCATGACAGCCTGTGCAACAAATGGTACAGCTAGCGATATAACAGCAGACTCGACAGACTTTTGGAGCAAATTCGTCTATTTTTTTGCTGAAATTATCCGCTTTTTGTCCTTTGACATTAGTATCGGAGTGGGGATTATTCTCTTCACAATTTTGATCCGGACGATTTTATTGCCGGTCTTTCAGACACAGATGGTTGCCTCTAGAAAAATGCAAGAGGCTCAACCACGCATCAAGGCTTTGCGAGAGCAATATCCGGGTCGTGATATGGAAAGTAGAACCAAGCTAGACCAGGAGATGCGCAAGGTTTATAAAGAGTTAGGAATCAAACATTCATCCTCTCTCTGGCCGATTTTAATACAAATGCCGGTTCTCTTGGCACTCTTTCAAGCCTTGAGTCGAGTAGACTTTTTGAAAACAGGTCACTTTTTATGGATTAATTTGGGAGGAGTAGATACAAGTTTTGTCCTTCCGATTTTGGCAGCAGTCTTTACTTTCTTGAGTAGCTGGTTATCGAATAAAGCTTTATCTGAAAAAAGTGGAGCTACGACAGGGATGATGTATGGGATGCCGGTACTGATCTTTATCTTTGCCATCTCTGCACCTAGTGGAGTTGCCTTGTACTGGGCTGTATCCAATGCTTACCAAGTTTTGCAAACCTATTTCTTGAACAATCCTTTCAAGATTATTGCTGAAAGAGAAGCAGTGGCGCAAGCAGAAAAAGATTTAGAAGGTAAGAAGAGAAAAGCCTTGAAAAAAGCACAGAAAAAGAAAAAATAAGGAGGAATCTTGTAATGGTATTATTTACAGGTTCAACGGTTGAAGAAGCAATTCAAAAAGGATTGAAAGAATTAGACATTCCAAGAATGAAGGCCCACATCAAGGTTGTTTCGAAAGAGAAAAAAGGATTCTTAGGCTTGTTTGGTAAGAAGCCAGCTCAAGTTGATATCGAAGCGATTAGTGAAACGACAGTGATCAAAGCCAATCAGCAGGCCGTCAAGGGTGTTCCAAAAGAAGTTAATGAAAAAAATGAACCCGTGAAAACAGTAAGTGAAGCAACTGTTGATTTGGGGCATGTAGTGGAAGCCATCAAGAAGATTGAAGAAGAAGGTCAAGGTGTCTCTGAAGAGGTCAAGGCTGAAATCCTGAAAAATGAAAAGCATGCTAGCACGATTTTGGAAGAAACAGGTCATATTTCAATTTTAAATGAACTTCAAGCAGAAGATGTTATTGAGGAAGTGGAATCTGCTCCGGAAAAAGAAACTGAAACGCAGGAAGCAGCAAGCCAATCGTTGGAAGACTTGGGCTTAAAAGTAGAGCCAAGTTATGATATCGAACAAGTGGCAACTGAAGTAGCTAGCTACGTTCAAACCATTGTAGATGATATGGATGTTGAAGGGACGATTTCAAGCGACTACAATCGCCGCACCATCAATCTTCAAATTGACACCAATGAACCAGGTCGTATTATCGGCTACCACGGAAAAGTCTTGAAAGCTCTTCAACTATTGGCGCAAAATTATCTTTATAACCGCTATTCAAGAACCTTCTACATCACGATCAATGTCAATGATTATGTTGAACACCGTGCAGAAGTCTTGCAAACCTACGCTCAAAAATTGGCGACTCGCGTTTTAGAGGAAGGGCGTAGTCAACAAACTGATCCAATGTCAAATAGCGAACGCAAGATTATCCATCGCATTATTTCGCGCATGGATGGCGTGACGAGTTACTCTGAAGGTGACGAGCCAAATCGCTATGTTGTCGTAGATGCAGAATAAGCAAAGCAAAATCAGGTTCGTCCTGATTTTTTGCTAGGAAAGGAAAGATTCAGATATGCTGAAAGCAGTTAGAGAATACCTATCATTTGCAGGAGTCCAGTACCGTAATCCTGATAAAGCTGGCGATGAAAGAGAAAAGATGTTGACCTTGCGGCAAAAAGGTCAAGAGGCCCGAAAGTCTTTCACAGAATTGGCCAAAACCTTTCAAGCAAGTCATCCAGAGTGGCAACTGCAACAGACTAGTCAGTGGATGAACCAAGCGCAACGCTTACGGCCGCATTTCTGGGCCTATCTTCAGAGAGACGGACAAGTGACAGAACCTATGATGGCTCTTCGTTTATATGGAACACCTACTAATTATGGGATTTCTTTGGAGGTCAGTTTTATCGAGCGCAAGAAAGACGAACAGACCTTAGACAAGCAAGCCAAGGTTTTAGAACTTCCAGCGGTAGAAGGAATTTATTATCTAGTCTATTCAAATGGGGAAAGTCATAAGGTGGAGGCTACTGAGGAGAATCGTCGTACTTTACGAGAGAAGGTGAGAAGTCAGGAAGTCCGTAAAGTCTTGATCAAGGCAGATGTTTTCCTCATTGAAAATCAGTCAGTAGAAATGATATTGGAGAAGCTAGAAGACGCTTATGCGCGCTTGCTTCCGTACTATGAAGTGACGAGGGGATAGACAAATCAAATGTGTTAGATGAACGCAAATTGTTTTATTGCTATTCTATACATTTTTTCATATAATAGTAAAATAGGATGTGTGATTCATTAATCACCTCAAAGAGAAAGGAAATTCTATGTCAAATCTATCTGTTAATGCAATTCGTTTTCTAGGTATTGACGCCATCAACAAAGCAAACTCAGGTCACCCAGGGGTGGTTATGGGGGCTGCTCCAATGGCCTATAGCCTCTTTACAAAGCAACTTCGTATCAATCCAGCTCAACCAAACTGGATCAACCGCGATCGCTTTATTCTTTCAGCAGGACACGGTTCTATGCTTCTCTATGCCCTTCTTCACCTTTCTGGTTTTGAAGATGTTAGCATGGATGAAGTCAAGAACTTCCGCCAATGGGGTTCAAAAACACCAGGTCACCCAGAATTTGGGCATACAGCAGGGGTTGACGCTACTACTGGACCTCTAGGTCAAGGGATTTCAACTGCCACTGGTTTTGCCCAAGCAGAACGTTTCCTTGCAGCGAAGTATAACCGCGAAGGTTTCAATATCTTTGACCACTATACTTATGTGATCTGTGGAGATGGAGATTTGATGGAAGGTGTCTCAAGTGAGGCGGCTTCATACGCAGGCTTGCAAAAACTTGACAAGTTGGTGGTTCTTTATGATTCAAATGACATCAACTTGGATGGTGAGACAAAGGATTCTTTCACTGAAAGTGTTCGTGATCGCTACAATGCCTACGGCTGGCATACAGCCTTGGTTGAAGATGGAACAGACTTGGAAGCTATCCATGCTGCTATCGAAACAGCTAAAGCTTCAGGCAAGCCATCTTTGATTGAAGTGAAGACTGTTATTGGATATGGCTCTCCAAACAAACAAGGAACTAATGCGGTACACGGTGCTCCTCTTGGAGCAGATGAAACTGCAGCTACTCGCCAAGCTCTCGGTTGGGACTATGAACCATTTGAAATCCCAGAACAAGTTTATGCTGATTTCAAAGAAAATGTTGCAGACCGTGGCGCATCAGCTTATCAAGCTTGGACTAAATTAGTTGCTGATTATAAAGAAGCTCATCCAGAACTGGCTGCAGAAGTAGAAGCCATCATCGACGGCCGTGATCCAGTTAAAGTGACTCCAGCAGACTTCTCAGCCTTAGAAAATGGTTTCTCTCAAGCAACTCGTAACTCAAGTCAAGATGCTTTGAACGTTGTCGCTGCCAAGTTGCCAACTTTCCTAGGTGGATCAGCTGACCTCGCTCACTCAAACATGACTTACATCAAAACGGATGGACTTCAAGATGACGCTAATCGCTTGAACCGCAATATTCAGTTTGGTGTTCGTGAATTTGCTATGGGAACGATCTTGAACGGTATGGCCCTTCACGGTGGACTTCGTGTATACGGTGGTACTTTCTTCGTCTTCTCTGACTATGTGAAAGCAGCTGTCCGCTTGTCAGCCTTGCAAGGACTTCCTGTGACTTATGTCTTTACCCACGATTCGATTGCAGTTGGTGAAGATGGTCCAACTCACGAACCAGTTGAACACTTAGCAGGTCTCCGTGCTATGCCAAATCTGAATGTTTTCCGCCCAGCAGATGCGCGTGAAACTCAAGCGGCTTGGTACCTTGCCGTGACAAGCGAAAAAACACCAACTGCCCTTGTCTTGACACGTCAAAACTTGACTGTCGAAGAGGGAACAGACTTTGACAAAGTTGCGAAAGGTGCCTATGTCGTCTATGAAAATGCAGCAGACTTTGATACGATTTTGATTGCAACAGGTTCAGAGGTGAATTTGGCGGTCGCAGCTGCCAAAGAATTGGCTAGCCAAGGTGCAAAAGTCCGTGTAGTCAGCATGCCATCAACAGATGTCTTTGACGCACAAGATGCAGCATACAAGGAAGAAATCCTTCCAAATGCAGTTCGTCGTCGTGTTGCGGTCGAAATGGGTGCAACTCAAAACTGGTACAAATATGTTGGTCTAGATGGTGCAGTTCTCGGTATTGATACCTTCGGAGCATCTGCTCCAGCACCAAAAGTATTGGCAGAGTACGGATTTACAGTTGAAAATCTAGTCAAAGTCGTTCAAAACTTGAAATAATCACAAAAATCAGAGTGAAAACTCTGATTTTTTATAACCATAAAAACAAGGCACAATCTTGTAAAAGTAGCTGAAATTTGATATAGTAGTCCTATGTAAAATACAAAGGAGAAAATACTATGGAAAATATTAGTCCAAATTTAACATTTTTGATCATGCTTGTAGGTATGTTTGCCTTGATGTTCTTTATGCAACGTTCTCAAAAGAAACAAGCACAAAAGCGTATGGAAAGCTTGAACAAGCTTCAAAAAGGCTATGAAGTCATTACAATTGGTGGGCTTTACGGAACAGTGGATGAAGTAGATACTGAGAAAGGTACAATCGTACTGGATGTAGATGGGGTTTATTTGACCTTTGAATTGGCTGCAATTAAGACCGTTTTGCCACTCAAAGAAGCTGTGACACCAGAAGGAACAGTTGTTGACGAAGGCGGAGCAATCGAAGAATAAAACGGGACCTGTCACTCCCGTTTTTCTATGAGACGAGAGGAAAAGGGATGAAAAAAATAGTATTTATTTGCCTAGGAAATATCTGTCGTAGCCCCATGGCAGAGTTTGTGATGAAGTCCATGACGAGCGATTACCACGTTGAGAGTCGTGCAACGTCATCATGGGAACATGGCAATCCGATTCATAAGGGCACTCAAGGGATTTTTCAACAGTATCAGATCCCGTATGACAAAGACAAAACATCGCTTCAGATTGGCAGAGAGGACTTTGAATCATTTGATTACATTATCGGTATGGATGCTTCAAACGTTTCAGATCTGCGTCACATGTGCCCTCAGGAACTACAGTACAAGATCTACTCTTTTGCGGCAGAAAGTGTTCCAGATCCATGGTACACAGGAGATTTTGAGGAAACCTATGCGCGCATCACAAGTGGATGCCAAAGCTGGTTAGACCGTTTAGAAAATGAGAGTGACAATGGAAAAGTTTAAAAAAATCTTTGAAAAATATCGAGTATATCTAACTCGCCCGCGTATAGAGATTGCAACCGTTCTTCTAATCGCTATCTGCGCCGTATCAGTTTTTCTACTAAACACTCCAAAAAAGGGTGTACTGACACTTGACAATGGTGCGCTTGTTTATGATGGAACCTTGGTAAGAGGGAAGATGAATGGTCAGGGGACTATGACCTTTGAAAACGGGGACCAATACACAGGAGAGTTCAATAATGGGGCTTTTAATGGTAAAGGGACTTTTCAATCAAAAGATGGCTGGAAATACGAAGGTGATTTTGTAAATGGTCAGGCTGAAGGTCAAGGGAAGTTGACTACAGAGCAAGAAGTTGTTTATGAGGGGACCTTTAAACAAGGCGTTTTTCAGCAAAAACAGTAGTCTCCAAGTTAGGAGACTATTTTCAAAGCCTGAAAAGAAAACGCTTTCTTGTCTTGAATTCGATAACTAACTATCAACTAGAAAAACTTTGTGAAATAAAAAAATTTTTTCCATAATTTCACAATCGTCCAGACAAAACTCTATTGTATAGCTATATTGAGAAAAAAATCACAATCTTAGAAAATTTCTTTGTGAAATGCTTATGAAACTGTTTACAAAGCATAAAAAAAGAGTTATAATAAATTTGTGAAATAATTAACAAAGGATAACATCCTTAAAGGCTATGGAGGATAATATGGCTGATAAAAAAACAGTAACCCCAGAGGAAAAACAACTTGCTGCTGAAAAGCATGTCGATGGTCTCGTGAAAAAAGCCTTGGTTGCGCTTGATGAAATGCGCAAGTTGAACCAAGAGCAAGTTGACTATATCGTGGCAAAAGCTTCGGTTGCCGCACTTGACGCGCACGGTATCCTTGCACAACACGCAGTTGAAGAAACTGGTCGTGGAGTATTTGAAGACAAGGCGACAAAAAACCTATTTGCCTGCGAACACGTAGTGAACAATATGCGTGGAGTTAAAACAGTTGGAGTTATTGAAGATGATCCAATTACAGGTTTGACAAAGATTGCGGAGCCTGTAGGGGTAATCTGTGGTGTCACTCCGACAACAAACCCAACTTCAACAGCGATTTTCAAATCACTCATTGCTTTGAAAACACGTAACCCAATCGTTTTTGCCTTCCACCCATCAGCTCAAGAATCATCAGCTCACGCAGCACAAATCGTTCGTGATGCAGCCATCGCAGCTGGCGCACCTGAAAACTGTGTTCAATGGATTACAAAGCCATCTATGGAAGCAACTGGAGCGCTAATGAACCACGAAGGTGTTGCAACTATTCTTGCAACTGGTGGGAACGCTATGGTTAAAGCTGCATACTCATGTGGAAAACCAGCTCTTGGGGTAGGTGCCGGAAACGTTCCTGCCTATGTAGAAAAATCTGCTGACCTTCGTCAAGCTGCTCATGACATCGTTATGTCTAAATCATTTGATAATGGGATGGTCTGTGCATCAGAACAAGCGGTTATCATTGATAAAGAAGTATATGACGAATTTGTAGAAGAATTCAAATCATATCACACTTACTTTGTAAACAAGAAAGAAAAAGCGCTTCTTGAAGAATTCTGTTTCGGCGTGAAAGCAAACAGCAAAAACTGTGCAGGTGCTAAACTAAACGCAAACATCGTTGGTAAACCAGCAGCATGGATTGCTGAACAAGCAGGATTCAGCGTTCCAGAAGGAACAAACATCTTGGCTGCAGAATGTGCAGAAGTAGGACCGAAAGAACCATTGACTCGTGAAAAATTGTCACCAGTTATCGCTGTCCTAAAAGCTGAAGATACAGAAGACGGTCTTAAAAAAGCTCGCCAAATGGTTGAGTTTAACGGACTTGGTCACTCAGCAGCTATTCATACAAAAGACGAAGCTCTTGCTAAACGCTTTGGTACAGAAATCAAAGCAATGCGTATTATCTGGAACTCTCCATCTACTTTCGGTGGTATCGGTGACGTATACAATGCCTTCATTCCATCATTGACACTTGGATGTGGTTCATATGGACACAACTCAGTTGGTGATAATGTGAGTGCGATCAACCTTCTAAACATCAAGAAAGTAGGGAAACGTAGAAATAATATGCAGTGGTTTAAAGTTCCTTCAAAAATTTACTTCGAACGCAATTCTATCCAATACCTTCAAACATGTGAAGATATTGAACGCGTTATGATTGTTACAGACAAATCGATCGAAAAACTTGGTTTTGTTCAACGCATTATTGACCAATTGAACAAACGTAGCAACCGTGTAACTGTCCAAGTCTTCTCAGACGTTGAACCAGATCCAGATATCACAACTGTAGAACGTGGTACTGAAGTGATGAGAGCATTTGAGCCAGACACAATTATCGCTCTTGGTGGTGGTTCTCCAATGGACGCGGCCAAAGTAATGTGGCTCTTCTACGAACAACCACAAATCGACTTCCGTGACTTGGTTCAAAAATTCATGGATATCCGTAAACGTGCCTTCCGCTTCCCATCACTTGGTAAAAAAGCGAAATACATTGGTATTCCAACAACTTCAGGTACAGGTTCAGAAGTAACACCATTTGCCGTTATCTCTGATAAGAAAAACAATCGTAAATACCCATTGGCTGACTACTCATTGACACCAACTATTGCCATTGTTGACCCTGCTTTGGTTGAGTCAGTTCCAGACTTCATCGCTGCTGATACAGGTATGGACGTCTTGACTCACGCGACTGAAGCTTACACTTCAAACTTTGCTAACGACTACACAGACGGTATCGCCCTTCAAACAATCAAACTTGTGTTTGAATGGTTGGAAAAATCTGTTAAGACAGCTGATCCAGAAGCTCGCGAAAAAATGCACAATGCATCTACAATGGCTGGTATGGCCTTTGCCAATGCCTTCCTTGGTATGAGCCACTCAATGGCCCACAAGATCGGTGCGGTTCACCATACTGTTCACGGACGTACAAACGCAATCTTGCTTCCATACGTTATCCGTTACAATGGTACTCGCCCATCTAAGACGACTACATGGCCTAAGTACAACTACTGGAAAGCTGATGAAAAATTCCAAGATATTGCTAGAATGCTTGGATTGCCTCACTCAACTCCAGAAGAAGCGGTTGAAGCGTATGCCAAAGCAGTTTACGATCTTGGTGAAGCAGTTGGAATCACAATGAACTTCAAAGGCTTTGGAATCGATGAAAAAGCTTGGAAAGACAGCTTGCATGAAATTGCCTTGCTTGCTTATGAAGACCAATGTTCTCCTGCGAACCCACGCTTGCCAATGGTAGCTGACATGGAAGAAATCATGGCAGATGCTTACTATGGTTATGCAGAACGTCCAGGACGTCGTAAATAATCGTTTATCAGCCTAGAGGCAGGAGTGATCCTGTCTCTTTTTTTGTAAACTCTGAAAGAGTTGAAATCGGAGTTTTACCTTGAAATGAAGAAAATATGCAGATATTATAAAAGATTCTAGAGATATGCTTTGAAAATAAAAGAATAGATGAATGAAAAGGGGGAGAAAAAGTAGAAAAGCAGGAGAGAAAATCAACGCCCATACTTGCAATTAAACTCAAATAGTTATATAATAGGTTTGTTGAAAGGTGATTTGTAGTGATTCAAGTTACTCTTTTCACAATAAAATTTTCATGATTTTCATAAGGAGGAAATCACTAATGGTAGTTAAAGTTGGTATTAACGGTTTCGGCCGTATCGGTCGTCTTGCTTTCCGCCGTATCCAAAACGTAGAAGGTGTTGAAGTTACTCGCATCAACGACCTTACAGATCCAGTTATGCTTGCTCACTTGTTGAAATACGACACAACTCAAGGTCGTTTCGACGGTACTGTAGAAGTTAAAGAAGGTGGATTCGAAGTTAACGGTAAATTCGTTAAAGTTTCTGCTGAACGTGACCCAGAACAAATCGACTGGGCTACTGACGGTGTAGAAATCGTTCTTGAAGCAACTGGTTTCTTTGCTAAGAAAGATGCTGCTGAAAAACACCTTAAAGGTGGAGCTAAGAAAGTTGTTATCACTGCTCCTGGTGGAAACGATGTTAAAACAATTGTATTTAACACTAACCACGACATTCTTGACGGTACTGAAACAGTTATCTCAGGTGCTTCATGTACTACAAACTGCTTGGCTCCAATGGCTAAAGCTCTTCAAGACAACTTCGGTGTTGTAGAAGGATTGATGACTACTATCCACGCTTACACTGGTGACCAAATGATCCTTGATGGACCACACCGTGGTGGTGACCTTCGCCGTGCTCGTGCTGGTGCTGCAAACATCGTTCCTAACTCAACTGGTGCTGCTAAAGCTATCGGTCTTGTAATCCCAGAATTGAACGGTAAACTTGACGGATCTGCACAACGTGTTCCAACTCCAACTGGATCAGTTACTGAATTGGTAGCAGTTCTTGAAAAGAACGTTACTGTTGATGAAGTGAACGCAGCTATGAAAGCAGCTTCAAACGAATCATACGGTTACACAGAAGATCCAATCGTATCTTCAGATATCGTAGGTATGTCTTACGGTTCATTGTTTGACGCAACTCAAACTAAAGTTCTTGACGTTGATGGTAAACAATTGGTTAAAGTTGTATCATGGTACGACAACGAAATGTCATACACTGCACAACTTGTACGTACTCTTGAATACTTTGCAAAAATCGCTAAATAATTCTTGAGTCGATAAAAGCAAGGCCTTCTGGTCTTGCTTTTTTGTATAGAAAAATGGATGATAGTGTCATCCATTTTGTTTTAATTCTGTTTCGAAAGTATCCGAGAGGGCAGTAAAACTCAATTTTTCTAAGGTAAGTGGATGGGTAAAGGAAAGTCGAAAGGCATGGAGCATGAGCCTGCTTACTTTTGATCTAGAGTTATAGAGAGGATCGCCCAGGATAGGGTACTTATGATGAGAAAGGTGAACACGAATCTGATGCGTTCGACCGGTCTTTAGTTTGCAACGGACAAGGGTAGTCTGATTTGGAAATTGCTTTAATCGACTGATATGCGTTTCAGCATATTGTCCATTTTTTGCATCAACTATTCTTTTTCTACGATCGTGGCGATCACGGCCGATTTTATCTCGGAAGATAAGTTCTTTACTCTCTACTCGCCCTTCTATAAGTGCCCAGTACTCACGAGCGATTTCCTTTTTCTCCAACAAACGATTGAGAATGGGTAAGATAAAAGGATTTTTAGCAAAAAGCACTAAACCGCTTGTTTCCATATCCAGGCGATGAACGACATAACAGGTTTGGCCAACGTAGGCAGAGACATGGTTGAGAAGGGCAATTTCACCAGGTTGATTTCCGTGAGTTTTCATGCCTTCGGGCTTGTTGACGATAATGAGATGTTGGTCTTGATAAACCTCTTGAACGAGGTCTGAATTGCCCCAAAGGATTTCTTTTGGGGGATAATCTTCCTCGTCAAAAGTCAACTGGCAAATGTCCCCTGGCTTGACCATCTCGTTCCAGTGAACTTCTTTGTGGTTGATTAAGATGTTCTTCTTTATTCTCAAAAAATGGCGGATTTTTCTAGGGATGAGGAGTTGTTCCTCTAGGAATTGTTTGACCGTCATTTGAGGCAAGGATTCGGGTAATGTAAATGTGAATTGCATACAGATATTGTAACAAAAAAAGCCCTATTTGGATAGGGAGTAGCTAAATTCTTGAGTTCCTATGGTGAAGATGATAAAATAAACGCATGAAATTAGATAAATTATTTGAGAAGCTTCTTTCTCTCTTTAAAAAAGAAACAAATGAATCAGTGGAGTCTGATTCGACTAGTATGCGTCGTTCACGGAGCGATAGAAAAAAATTGTCCCAAGTGGGCCCAATTCGGAAATTTTGGCGTCGTTATCATCTGACAAAGATCGTCATCATTTTAGGGTTAAGTGCAGGTTTGCTAGTAGGAACCTACCTATTTGCGATAGCCAAGTCTACCAATGTCAATGACTTACAAAATGCCTTGAAAACGCGAACTCTGATTTTTGACCGCGAAGAAAAAGAGGCAGGAGCCCTATCAGGTCAAAAGGGAACCTATGTTGAACTGACAGATATCAGTAAAGACTTGCAAAATGCCGTCGTCGCGACAGAGGATCGTTCCTTTTATAAAAATGATGGGATTAACTACGGTCGTTTCTTTCTAGCCATCCTTACAGCAGGTCGCTCTGGAGGGGGGTCTACCATCACTCAACAGTTGGCGAAAAATGCCTATCTTTCCCAGGATCAGACCGTTGAACGGAAGGCCAAGGAGTTTTTCCTTGCCTTAGAGTTGACCAAGAAATACAGCAAGGAGCAAATCCTTACTATGTACCTCAATAACGCCTACTTTGGAAATGGGGTATGGGGTGTTGAAGATGCAAGTAAGAAATATTTCGGTGTATCGGCTTCACAACTAACGCTTGATCAGGCGGCCACTCTAGCAGGGATGCTCAAGGGACCAGAATTGTATAATCCATTAAATTCTGTTGAAACTTCGACCAACCGTAGGGATACTGTTTTGCAAAATATGGTTGCAGCGGGCTATATTGATAAAAAGCAAGAGACCGAAGCGGCTGGAGTAGATATGGCTTCTCAACTGCAAGATAAGTATGAAGGCAAAGTTTCGGATTATCGTTACCCGTCCTATTTTGATGCAGTTGTCAACGAAGCGGTTTCCAAGTACAATCTCACAGAAGAAGAGATTGTCAACAACGGCTATCGAATCTACACAGAGCTTGACCAAAACTACCAAGCAAACATGCAGGTTATTTATGAAAATACTGCGCTATTTCCAACAGCAGAAGACGGAACGCATGCCGAATCAGGTAGTGTCGCTCTAGAACCCAAGACCGGTGGAGTGCGTGGGGTTGTTGGTCGTGTAGCTGGTGATGACAAACCAGGTTTCCGTAATTTTAACTATGCCACTCAGTCTAAGCGTAGCCCAGGCTCAACCATTAAACCTTTAGTCGTTTATACACCCGCAGTAGAAGCAGGATGGGCCTTGAACAAGCAACTGGATAATCATACGATGCAGTACAATAGTTATCAAGTAGACAACTATGCGGGTATTAAGACATCTCCAGAAGTACCTATGTATCAGGCCTTGGCGGAATCACTCAACCTACCAGCAGTTGCGACTGTAAATGAATTAGGTATTGACAAAGCTTTTGACGCTGGGGAGAGATTTGGCCTAAATATGGAAAAAGTTGACCGAGTTCTTGGAGTTGCTCTTGGTGGAGGTGTGGAGACGAATCCTCTCCAGATGGCGCAAGCCTATGCAGCCTTTGCTAATGGAGGTTTGATGCCTGAAGCGCATTTCATCACTCGTATTGAAAATGCCAGCGGCCAGGTCATCAAGAGTCATAAAAACTCCCAAAAACGAGTGATTGATAAGTCGGTAGCTGATAAAATGACCAGCATGATGCTAGGAACATTTACCAATGGTACGGGAATTAGTTCATCACCAGCGGATTACGTTATGGCTGGTAAAACAGGTACGACTGAAGCTGTTTTCAATCCAGAATATACCAGTGACCAGTGGGTGATTGGTTATACTCCGGATGTGGTCATCAGCCACTGGCTCGGCTTCCCAACAACAGATGAGAATCATTATTTAGCAGGTTCGACCTCAAATGGAGCAGCCCATGTCTTTAGAAGTATGGCTAATACCATTTTGCCATACACTCCAGGTAGTACTTTTACAGTTGAGAATGCTTATAAACAAAATGGGATTGAACCAGAAAATACGAAAAAGCAAGTTGTTGAAAATGAGACAAACCAGTCTGAAGACCCGATAGGAGATATTCGTAGTCGCGCACAAAATCTTGTAGATGAAGCAGGACGTGCGATTTCAGAAGCTAAAATAAAAGAAAAAGCCCAGACAATATGGGACTCAATCCTTAATCTATTTCGTTAAGAGGCTTGTCAAAGCCTAGGTTTCTTGTTATAATAGATAAGATGGAGGCGTTATGGCACTAAAAAAAGCAAGCCTAGCTTGTGCAGTTTGTGGTTCAAGGAATTACTCAATCAAAATTAGTGGGAACCCCAAGCCAACACGACTAGAAGTAAATAAATTTTGTAAACATTGTGGAAAATATACGACACATAGAGAAACGAGATAGGAGAGAACGATGGGTTTTATTAAGGATATTTTTAAACTTCTTAAAGAAACAACTTGGCCAACTCGCAAAGAAAGCTGGAGAGATTTTCGCTCTATTATGGAATACACAGCCTTCTTTGTGGTCATCATTTACATTTTTGACCAGTTGATTGTATCAGGTTTGATTCGATTTATTAACATTTTTTAGAAGAAAAGTGGAGAAGTTCTGCTAACTTTCTTCTATATATGTATGAAAGGAAATATCATGGATAGTTTTGACAAGGGATGGTTTGTTCTACAAACTTATTCTGGCTATGAAAATAAGGTAAAAGAAAATCTATTGCAACGTGCGCAAACATATAACATGTTGGATAATATTCTTCGCGTTGAGATTCCAACTCAAACCGTGCAAGTTGAGAAAAATGGAAAGAAAAAGGAAATTGAAGAGAATCGCTTTCCAGGTTATGTCCTTGTAGAAATGGTCATGACCGATGAAGCATGGTTCGTCGTTCGAAACACACCTAACGTAACAGGATTCGTCGGCTCACACGGTAACAGATCAAAACCAACTCCACTTTTGGAACAAGAAATCCGTGATATTCTGGTTTCAATGGGACAAACTGTTCAAGAGTTCGATATTGATGTTGAAGTTGGCCAGACAGTCCGCATCATTGATGGTGCTTTTGCAGACTACACAGGTAAAATTACTGAAATTGATAACAACAAAGTTAAGATGATTATCTCTATGTTTGGTAATGACACGATTGCAGAAGTGAATCTCAACCAAATTGCAGAATTATAACCCCAGAGAGGCTTTGCCTCTCTTTTATGTGTCGTTGAGGGAGAAAGAAGTATAGAATAGAGGAAGTAGACCCAGGGGCTCGCGCATTTTGCTAAACTAAATGCAGAAAGGAGAGGTCTATGAATCTAAAAGACTTATATGAAGAAAGTAAGGGAATCGTCCATAAGTGTCGCAAAGATTATCATTTGCATCTGTGGGAGAAAGAGGACTGGGACCAGGAAGGCATGTTATGTCTGTATGAGCTGGTGAGTCGCAACCCAGAGTTACTAGAGGGCGAGCGCCATCAACTATATGTCTGCTTTAAAACAAAATTTAGAAATCGTATTCTAGATTACATCCGTAAACAGGAAAGTCACAAGCGCCGTTTTGACAAAGAACCCTATGAAGAGGTGAGTGAGATTAGCCATCGTCTAGGAGAAAAAGGACTCAGGCTGGACGATTATTATCTCTTTCACGAACTTCTAAAGAATTACAAATCAAAACAGAGTGTGGAAAAACAAGAATTAATAGACCGTCTCATGGGAGGGGAAGTCTTTAGAGGACGTAAAGCTCTCCTGAGAGAACTTTCCCCTATCTTTTCAGAATTTCGGTAAAGAGGGGAAAAAGTCCTTGACAAAGTTTGAAAAGTAGGTATAATAGAAAGAGTTGAAAAGCT
>CAJPPL010000020.1:0-28115 GCA_905372585.1 Streptococcus oralis | reverse complement strand
TGAGTGAATCCATGTCACGTTCCCAAAAAACAATCCTAACAAACATCTGCCTTGTCGAAGATAAGGCGCGAGGTAAAGTCCTAATGCAATATCGCTCTCCTGAAAACAATCGCTGGTCTGGCTATGCCTTTCCAGGAGGACATGTTGAGAATGGCGAGGCCTTTGCCGAGTCTGTCATTCGTGAAATATACGAAGAAACAGGTCTAACCATTCAGAATCCACAACTGGTCGGCATTAAAAACTGGCCCTTAGATACAGGTGGGCGCTACATCGTTGTTTGTTATAAGGCGACAGAGTTTACTGGAAGTCTCCAATCCTCAGAGGAAGGAGAAGTATCTTGGGTACAAAAAGACCAGATTCCAAACTTGGATCTGGCCTATGATATGTTGCCTTTGATGGAAATGATGGAAGCACCTGACAAGTCTGAGTTCTTCTATCGCCACCGCACAGAGGACGGCTGGGAGAAAGAAATTTTCTAGTCTTTTACCAAATAACCTAACTGATCCAAGGCCTCCTCGATATAGTGGAGGTCTTGTTGCGTTTCGGCTTCAACAAGGTGGTAATGGATGCCGTCTGTCAATTCAGAAAGGGGTCTAAAGTCTGAATTCTCGACTTGTTCCAGAAAATGCTGGACATCTCGGCGACAAGTGAGTTTGAGTAGGGTTTCAATTTCTCCATAAACGGGATGATCGATTAAGATATTTTGAACGCGTCCGCCATTATCTACAATGGCTAGTAGTTCCTGTCCGATTTCTTCCAGTTCATGTTTCACTTTAAAGAGTTTGTGGACGTAGGGGCTGGCATCATTTTCTTTGTAGATATAACCACGATTGGTGGATAGGATAGGAGCTCCATCTGCTCGAAGAATAGCGATGTCCTGTACAATGACTTGGCGCGTAACATGAAAGTGTTCAGCCAAGGTTTGACCATTGAGAGCTTTTGGCGCCTCTTTTAACAGTTTGAGAAGAGCTTGTTTGCGATCCTTTGTCATAGTTTTTCCTTTTAGCGACGTTTTCGAAGCACTTTATAGACAGCTAGTGCTAATGTATAGTCTACCATACTATGGACGATTGTGCCAAAACCAACTAGGACAAAGAGAACATAAAACATATTTTCAACATTTGTCCCTGAAGTAGCATAAAAGATGATACAAGCTATTACTTCAGCGATAGCATGAACAACACCCAAAACAAAGTTAAAAATCCAAGACGCCTTTGGTTTATCCAAGGTTTCAGGGAATTTCTTTAAGTACAAAGCCCCCAAAGTACCAAAAACAATGTGAGAGAAGGCACGGAGTACAATAACAGGCGGATAGCCTGCCATCAGAAAACCAAGACTAGAAGCAATAATCACAAAAGCAGCCATCAAAGGCGAAAGAAACATGGCGATAAAGATGGGGATATGACTTCCCAAGGTGTAAGAAGCCGGTGGGATAACGATTTTAAAAGGCATAATGATTGGAATCAAAATCGCTATTGCAGTGAGTAGGGCAGTCATGGTCATAAACTGCGTTTTTTTCCGTATATCCATAAGAACCTCCATTTATCTGTATATACACAAGTATAGTACAATAAATCACCAATCAAGTCAAGAAGCATTATTGATTTTTCAGGAAAATTTGGTTAAAATGTGATAAAGAATAATAGGAACTGAGGAGAAATCGTGATGATACTTTTTGTTTACCTAATCGTGGTAATCGTGATAATGTCAAAACAGAAAAGCGAAGGGAAAGTAGTCTCAGGTTGGACTCGTTTCCTAGTTTATAGTTTATTGGTCCTTTCGCTACTCTCTCTATTAGCAAGTAGCCTAGCTGTTTCACTCTTTAGCCTTCCTTTATTAGGTTTTCTTTTGATGGCAGCAATACTCGAAATTGCTTATTTCGTCAGATTGGTGATTGCATTTGGTTTGGTTTTACTATCTTTAACCCTATATTTGGATAGCCAGAAAAGTCAGCAACCTACACCTCTTTCGTACCAGCTCCTGCGCTTTGGATTTCACATTCTATTGATGTTTCTCATGTTTTAAAAGCTAAACTCCACCTTCAGGATGAAAGTGGAGTTGATTTTTTATTTCTTCAAGGTTTCGAGACGGGGGACAATTGCTACTGTTAGAACGGCAGAGATGACAAGCTCGGCAATTGAGTTTGTAGAAATAACGGTTGCCAGGAGTTTTTGGATATTGCCGTCGAAGACATTTCCAAAAAGGAAGAAGATTCCCCCAAGGACAAAGACGGTGTTGGTAAGGGAACCGAGAGCACCAGCAAAGATGAGACCTGTCCTGTTTTTTAATAATTTATAAACCAAGTAAGGTGTCAGACCAATCAAAATGCGAGGAACAATAGCGATAATCGCAGAGTAGATGTTTCCGTTTGGTACGAATGGTGAGAAGAGGTAGCTGGTTGGAAGGATGGTAATCGTATTTACCGTTAAGCTCAATAGTCCCATAAGAAAACCAAGTGTAATCCCAACCCGAGGGCCATAGATGATACTAGCAATAATGACTGGAATATGAACGATAGTTGGTTTAATCGGGAATGGGAAAAGGTTAAATAGGAGAGAACTCAAAAAGTGGATAACGAGCATAACTGCAAAAAAGATAGCAATCGGTGCAATGTTAGAGCGTTTGTTCATCGAGGGTTTCCTTTATTCTTTCTAAAATTGTATTCAGGTCAGCTAGGGCGCCTTTGCCGTGATCGCCACAGGCTAGTAGAGATTCTTTTGGAGAGATGATCTGATAACCATAGGTCTCTAATGTTTTTAGGTTAGCCTGACTTGCCGGATGGTCATACATCTTTGTATTCATGGCTGGTGCGACTAACTTTTTGACATGTTCTGGCAAGGCAAGTGCTGTACTTGTCACCATGTTGTCCGCAAATCCATGGGCTAACTTTGCGATGGTATTAGCAGTAGCAGGAGCTACAATAAAAAGGTCAGTCCTTTTGCCTAGTTCGATATGATTGACTTGATCAGGAGTGGGTTCCTGCATGACATCAAGGTGGACAGGATTTTGAGAGAGGACCTGTAGTGTCAACGGTTGGATAAACTCTCTCGCTGCCTCAGTCATTAAGACAGTGACCTGATGGCCTTGTTTTTTCAAGGAACTGACTAGATCAGCTGCTTTATAGGAGGCAATGGAACCTGTCACTGCGATGAGAATATTTGCCATGGCTTTCCTTTCTATGAATCGTATGCTTGAATTTTTTCAAGAAGGAGGTTTGCAATTTCCTCTTTGGTTTGAACGGTTTGGAGTTGTTCTCTCTCAACAAAGATTGCATGATGCTGATTTGCTGAAATTTGAGTCAGGTCATTTGCAATGATTAAGTCTGCTTGGTTCTTGACAAGACTCTTTCGTGCGATCTCAATGAGATAATCCTCAGAGACATCAACCAGCAATTTAAACCCAATCAGATGAATGGCAGGATTCCATTCTTTGACCAGAGAGATGATTTTGGGTGTTTTTTTCAGGAATAAGACCTGAACCTCATCAGTTGAAGAAATCTTAGTCTGATGATTCTGCTTGCTTAAAAATTCTTCTAGATTGGAGCTAGCCTGAACCTCCTCAAGCCCCGTCATATAAACAGGAGTATAATCAGATACGGCCATTGAGTGGATTAAGACTTGATAATCCTTAACAAGTTCTTGCATCGCAACTAGAAGGTCGTTGGTATTATCAATTTCTCGAATGCTTAGATTGGGATGAGCTTCTGGCTTCAGAGCTCGTTTTGTCGTTATCAAACAAATTTCATGCCCCGCAGCAAGCAAGGTTTCTGTGATGATTTTCCCCAAGCGACCTGTAGAATGGTTAGTAATAGAGCGGACACTATCAATAGCTTCACTGGTACCGCCCGATGTGACTAAAATTTTCATAGCACTATTGTACACAAAAATAAACGGTAAGTAAAATGAAAGCGATAAAATTTTGCTAAAACAAAGCTACACTATAGTTTATAACTATAAAGCCATATAAAATTTTTCAAAGGGCTCTAAAAATCTTGAAATTCAGGATATTTACGAACGTTTAGAGAGTTTATGGATGTTAAAAATCTTGTTTTGTGTTATAATGAATTATCATATTAGAGGTTAGAGGAGTTTTGAATGAAAACAGATATTGAAATCGCACAGAGTATTGAGTTGAAGCCAATCGTTGATGTTGTTGAGAAATTGGGCATTTCTTACGATGATTTGGAATTGTACGGGAAGTATAAGGCTAAACTCAGCTTTGATAAAATTCGTGCAGTTGAGAGCAATCCAGTTGGGAAATTGATCTTGGTTACTGCCATCAATCCAACACCTGCAGGTGAAGGGAAATCAACTATTACCATTGGTCTGGCAGACGCCTTGAACAAGATTGGTAAGAAAACTATGATTGCTATTCGCGAACCATCTCTTGGCCCAGTAATGGGGATTAAGGGTGGTGCAGCCGGTGGTGGTTATGCCCAAGTGTTGCCAATGGAAGACATCAACCTTCACTTTACCGGGGATATGCATGCCATTACAACTGCTAACAACGCTCTTTCTGCCTTGATTGACAACCACTTACACCAAGGAAATGAGCTGGGAATCGACCAACGTCGTATTCTTTGGAAACGTGTTGTGGACTTGAATGACCGTGCCCTTCGTCATGTGACCGTTGGACTTGGTGGTCCTCTAAATGGTATTCCTCGTGAGGATGGCTTTGATATTACAGTTGCTTCTGAAATCATGGCCATTCTTTGCTTGGCTACGGATATTGAAGACTTGAAACGTCGTTTGGCGAATATCGTTATCGGCTATCGTTACGATCGTACGCCAGTTTCTGTTGGTGATTTGCAGGTTGAGGGGGCTTTAGCATTGATTTTGAAAGATGCTATCAAACCAAATCTGGTTCAGACAATTTACGGTACACCTGCCTTTGTACATGGTGGTCCATTTGCCAATATCGCTCATGGATGTAACTCTGTTTTGGCAACAAGCACAGCCCTTCACTTGGCTGATTATACTGTTACTGAAGCTGGTTTTGGTGCGGACCTTGGTGCTGAGAAATTCCTTGACATTAAGACACCAAACTTGCCAGCATCTCCAGATGCTGTTGTCATCGTCGCAACTCTCCGTGCCCTTAAGATGAATGGTGGTGTAGCTAAGGACGCTCTTACAGAGGAAAATGTAGAAGCAGTTCGTGCAGGTTTTGCTAACTTGAAACGCCACGTTGAGAACATCCGTAAGTTCGGTATTCCAGCAGTTGTAGCTATCAATGAATTTGTTTCTGATACAGAGGCTGAAATCGCAGCCTTGAAGGAACTTTGTGCCTCAATCGATGTACCAGTAGAATTGGCTAGTGTCTGGGCTGATGGCGCAGAAGGTGGTGTAACACTTGCCGAAACACTTGTCAAGACAATCTCTGAAAATCCAGCCAACTACACTCGTCTTTATGACAATGACCTTTCTGTCCAAGAAAAGATTGAAAAGATTGTTACTGAAATCTATCGTGGTAGCAAAGTGAACTTTGAGAAGAAAGCTCAAACACAAATCGCTCAAATCGTTCAAAACGGATGGGACAAATTGCCAATCTGTATGGCTAAAACTCAGTACAGTTTCTCAGACAATCCAAATGCACTTGGAGCACCAGAAAACTTTGAAATTACCATTCGTGAATTGGTACCAAAATTAGGGGCAGGCTTTATTGTTGCCCTAACTGGTGATGTCATGACCATGCCAGGCCTTCCAAAACGACCAGCCGCTCTTAATATGGATGTTGAAAGCGACGGAACTGTTCTAGGATTGTTCTAATAGTTTAATTGAATTAAAATGAGTTTGGAAATAATATCCAAGCTCATTTTTTTATCTAGCTTTAAGGAGTTGTCTTCAGCTGATAATAGAGTTACTTTCTAGACGCAATCAGTCTAGGTAAAGATATTTTCCTCGATTTCTGATATAATAGAAACATTGACTTCAAGAGTAAGGAAGAGAAAATGAACGCATTATTGAATGGAATGAATGACCGTCAGGCTGAGGCAGTGCAAACGACAGAAGGGCCCTTATTAATCATGGCTGGTGCTGGTTCTGGGAAGACTCGTGTTTTAACTCACAGAATCGCCTACTTGATTGATGAAAAGATGGTCAATCCTTGGAATATTTTGGCCATTACCTTTACCAATAAGGCGGCGCGTGAGATGAAGGAGCGTGCCTATGGCCTCAATCCAGCTACTCAGGACTGTTTGATTGCGACCTTTCACTCCATGTGTGTTCGTATCCTACGTCGCGATGCGGATCATATTGGCTACAATCGGAATTTCACTATTGTAGATCCTGGTGAGCAACGAACTCTCATGAAACGCATTCTCAAGCAGTTAAACTTGGATCCAAAAAAATGGAATGAACGAACCATTTTGGGAACCATTTCCAATGCTAAGAATGACTTGATTGATGATGTGGCTTATGCTGCTCAGGCTGGTGATATGTATACGCAAATCGTGGCCCAGTGTTATACAGCTTATCAAAAGGAGCTTCGTCAGTCTGAGTCCGTTGACTTTGATGATTTGATTATGCTGACCCTGCGTCTCTTTGATCAAAATCCTGACGTCTTGACTTACTATCAGCAGAAGTTCCAGTACATTCATGTTGATGAGTACCAAGATACCAACCATGCCCAGTATCAATTGGTCAAACTCTTGGCTTCACGCTTTAAAAATATCTGCGTAGTCGGTGATGCTGACCAGTCTATTTACGGTTGGCGTGGGGCTGATATGCAGAATATCTTGGATTTTGAGAAAGATTATCCTCAAGCCAAGGTAGTTTTGCTAGAGGAAAATTACCGTTCAACCAAAACCATTCTCCAAGCAGCCAATGACGTCATCAAAAACAATAAAAACCGTCGCCCCAAGAATCTCTGGACCCAGAATGCCGATGGGGAGCAAATCGTTTATTATCGCGCAAATGACGAACAGGATGAGGCTGTTTTTGTAGCCAAAACCATTGATGAACTTGGTCGTAGTCAAAACTTCCTCCACAAGGATTTTGCAGTTCTTTATCGGACTAATGCGCAATCCCGTACTATTGAGGAAGCACTGCTTAAGTCCAATATTCCTTATACTATGGTCGGAGGGACCAAGTTCTACAGCCGTAAGGAAATCCGTGATATTATCGCCTACCTTAATCTTATTGCTAATTTAAGTGACAATATCAGTTTTGAGCGCATTATTAACGAACCAAAACGTGGAATTGGCCCAGGAACCGTTGAGAAAATCCGTGATTTTGCGAATATGCAAGAGATGTCTATGCTGGATGCTTCAGCTAATATTATGTTGTCTGGCATCAAAGGAAAAGCAGCACAGTCAATTTGGGACTTTGCCAATATGATCTTGGATTTGCGAGAAAAACTGGATCAATTAACTATCACCGAGCTGGTGGAGGCTGTTCTAGAAAAAACAGGTTATGTCGATATTCTTAATGCTCAGGCAACCTTGGAAAGCAAGGCGCGGGTTGAAAATATCGAAGAGTTCCTATCTGTTACCAAGAACTTTGATGACAATCCTGATAGTCAAGAAGAAGAAACAGGTTTGGATAAACTCAGTCATTTCTTGAATGACTTAGCCTTGATTGCGGACACTGACTCTGGCAGTCAGGAGACATCAGAAGTTACCTTGATGACCTTGCACGCAGCTAAGGGACTTGAGTTCCCAGTTGTCTTTATCATTGGGATGGAGGAAAATGTCTTTCCCCTTAGCCGTGCAGCTGAAGATCCAGATGAGCTAGAAGAGGAACGCCGTTTGGCCTATGTCGGTATCACACGAGCAGAAAAGATCCTCTATCTGACCAATGCCAACTCACGCTTGCTTTTTGGGCGTACCAACTACAATCGTCCGACTCGTTTTATCAATGAAATTAGTTCGGACTTGCTTGAGTATCAAGGTTTGGCCCGCCCAGCGAATACTAGCTTTAAAGCCTCTTATAGCAGTGGTGGGATTGCTTTCGGTCAAGGTATGAGCTTAGCTCAGGCCCTTCAAGAACGGAAACGCAATGCTGCACCAAGCTCTATCCAGTCAAGTGGTCTTCCGTTTGGACAGTTTGCAACTGGTGCAAAATCAGCGTCTAGTGATACAAGCTGGTCTATTGGGGATATTGCACTTCACAAGAAATGGGGAGAGGGTACTGTTCTGGAAGTCTCTGGTAGCGGTGATACTCAGGAATTGAAAATCAATTTCCCAGAAGTAGGGCTGAAAAAACTCTTAGCAAGTGTAGCCCCAATTGAGAAAAAAATCTAATTTTCCATCCTTCTCACGAATAATAAAGTGAGGAGGATTTTTATGTACAGTATTTCATTCCAAGAAGATTCACTCTTGCCTAGAGAAAGACTAGTAAAAGAAGGAGTAGAGGCTCTAAGTAATCAAGAGTTGTTAGCTATTTTGCTCAGAACGGGAACGCGTACGACCAATGTTTTTGAAATTTCCCAGAAAGTCTTGAATAGTCTTAACAGTCTAACCGATTTGAAAAAAATGACCCTGCAGGAATTGCAGAGTCTGTCTGGTATAGGGCGAATAAAAGCCATTGAATTACAAGCGGTGATTGAACTGGGGCATCGTATTCACAAACATGAAGCCCTTGAGATGGAAAGTATTCTCAGTAGTCAAAAGCTAGCCAAGAAAATGCAACAGGAACTTGGCGACAAAAAACAAGAGCACCTAGTGGCGCTCTATCTCAATACTCAAAATCAAATCATTCATCAGCAAACTATTTTTATCGGCTCTGCGACACGCAGCATTGCTGAACCGAGGGAAATCCTTCACTATGCCCTCAAGCATATGGCTACCTCAGTGATTCTCGTTCACAATCATCCATCCGGTGCTGTATCTCCTAGTCGAAACGACAACCATGTCACTAAACTAGTCAAGGAAGCCTGCGAACTGATGGGAATTGTGTTCTTGGACCATTTGATTGTCTCTCACTCGGATTACTTTAGTTACCGTGAAAAGACGGATCTGATTTAGAGTTCGTTAACAACATAGTCAAACAGCGTTTTATCTTTGGGGCGGTTTTCAAAGAGAAATTCAGGATGCCATTGAACACCAAGATAAGGGAAGCCGTCCGTAGTTGTCACAGCCTCAATGATTCCATCTTTAGGATCATGTGCTACAACCTTAAGATTTGAGGCTAGATCTTTAATGCTCTGGTGGTGGAAGGAGTTGATGTGAGAGATTTCTCCATAGATTTCTCGGAGAATGGTATCAGGTTCCGTTACGAGGCGTTGGGTCGTGTATTCGGCTGAACAGTCCTGCCAATGATCCTCGATATCTTGGTATAGCGTGCCTCCCATGGCGACATTGAAAAGTTGAGTACCCCGACAAACAGAGAAAATTGGTTTCTTTTGCTTAATCGCTTCTTTGATAAGTGCTAGTTCAAAAATATCTCTTTGAAGGTGATAGTCATCACTATCAATAGCCTTTGGTTCACCATAGTATTTTGGATCAACATTTTGCCCACCCGTTAGGATGAGCTTATCAATGATACTGATGTAATAGGCAGCCATTTCTTGATCACCAATCGGTAGGATGATTGGAATTCCGCCAGCGTCCTTGACTCCTTCAACAAAGCCTTTTGCTGCATAGCTCATCATGATGTCATCATCTGGATGAGCTTTTTCATTTCCTGTAATCCCAATAACTGGTTTTTTCATAAATGCTTTCGCTTTCTAATCCTCTTTACGCATAAAATAGAGGAGGGTTTGGAGTTCGCTTGTCAAATCGACATACTGAACAACCACATCTTTTGGGAGGTGCAAGTGGACAGGAGAAAAACTGAGAATCCCTTTTACACCTGCATCAACCAAAAGATTGGCAACTTCTTGTGATTTAACACTTGGAACTGTTAGGATAGCAGTTTTGACATCTGCTTCTTTGATTTTTTCTTTAATCTGTGAGATACCATAGATTGGAATTCCATCAGGTGTCTGGCTCCCAACTTCTGGATGGTCATCTAGGTCAAAGGCCATGATAATTTTCATCTTGTTACGCTCGTGGAAGCGGTAGTGGAGAAGGGCATGGCCCATATTTCCAATCCCAACCAGCATAACATTTGTAATTGAGTTATCATTTAGGAGATCCGCAAAAAAATTCATCAATTTTTTGACATCGTAACCAAAACCACGACGACCTAGTTCGCCAAAATAGGAAAAATCCCGACGAACTGTCGCAGAATCGATACCGATAGCCTCTGCAATTTGCTTGGAGTTGGCACGTTCGATTTTTTCTGCATGAAATCTCTTGAAAATTCGATAGTAAAGAGAGAGTCTTTTTGCTGTTGCTTTTGGAATAGCAGACTGTTTATCTTTCACAAAATCACAACCTTTCTATTCTTCTATTTTATAGAAACATTGTGAAAAAATCAACAAAAACAAGAAAAAACTAAGAAATTTCTTAGTTTTTATCTGAAAAATGAACTTGTGATAGAAAACGGTAGAGATCGCCAACCAATCCTTGATAAATCACCTTATCATTCAGCGTTAAGGAGCTGATTAGGAGAGTATCAGGTAGGGTCACACAGCCTGATAGAGATAACATGAGCTCTTCGTAATCCTTATATTCAAGTGTACGTTCTACGTGATAGTTATCTTGATAGGTAAGTCGATACATAGTCAATTATCTTTCTTCTTTAGTGAAGATACCGCGTTCTACTAAACTGTCCATGAGGAAGTAGAATTTTTCCTGATGAATGTGGTTGTCTTCTGATTTAAAGATATTAACCAAACGAAGGCCTGACTTGTCAGTGATGTTGAGTTTAGCACCTGTAAGGTCTTTGTTGATGATGATTTTTAGCTTGAAACCTTCACCGCTGTTGGGTACTTTCTCAAGCAAACGAGTCAGTTCGAAGTTTCCAACTTTTGTTTCAAAGAAAGTATTATCTTTCAGTGTGAACTTTTTGACAGTTGGGCTAAGTGTGTAGTCGTAGCGGCAGTTTTGTAGTTTAATGGTTTTTTCGAATGCCATTAGATTAATCTCCAATAATATTTTTTAAGGTTTGTGCGAGTTGTATCAGTTCATCCTCGGTGTTAAGAGGAGAGAGACTGATACGGACAGATTCTTTCAATCGATGTGAATCTGGTCCATAAAATGCTTCAAGTACATGACTGGTTTGCACAATACCAGCAGTACAAGCCGAACCGGTAGAAATTGAAATTCCTTCAAGATCTAACCGAAGTAAAAGTAAATCATTTTTCTGACCAGGAAAACCGATATTAAAAACATAAGGCAGTTGGTCTTGACTTTCATTGAGATAGTAGTCTAAATCGGAAATCTCTTTTAGAAAAATAGATTTAAGTGCGCTTAGTTTTTGGTAATGCTCAACTTGGTCATTCAAATCCTCTTTGAGAGCAGAGACCATACCTACAATGGCAGCGAGGTTTTCTGTTCCAGCCCGTTTCTTTTGTTCTTGGTCTCCACCGTGAAGGTAGGAATCAAAGTCCGCGGAAGAAGCATAAAGAAATCCGACTCCTTTTGGTCCATGGAATTTGTGGGCAGAAGCGCTGAGGAAATCAATTCCTAACTCCTCTGGATGGATAGGAATTTTCCCAATAGCTTGAACAGCATCTACATGATATGCAGCAGGATGATCTTTTAAAATACGTCCAATCTCAGCGATAGGTAAGAGACTTCCAGTTTCATTGTTAGCGTACATGGTGGAAACGAGAATGGTATCGTCACGTAAGGCTTCTTGAATTTGCTGAGCAGTTATCTCTTGATTTACTGGTTGGATGATGGTCACTTCAAAGCCAAAATGTTGCACCAGGTAATCGACAGTCTCAAGTATAGAATGGTGTTCGATAGCTGTTGTGATGATATGTTTTCCACGATTTTGATGACGTAGGCAATAGCCGATAATGGCTGTATTGTTACTTTCTGTACCGCCAGATGTGAAAAAGATATGTTGAGGTTTGGTTCCTAGTAAGTGGGCTAAGTCCTGACGAGCCTCTCGTAAGAGTTTACCAGCCTGCCGACCATGACCATGAATACTAGAAGGATTACCATGAGTTTCTTGCATGACCTTGGTCATTTCTGCAATAGCTACTGCAGACATAGGAGTCGTTGCAGCATTGTCCAAATAAATCAAAGAATCACCTTATTTCTTTTTGTTGTAAGCAAAGAGTGGGCTGACTGGTTTTCTTTCATGGATGCGGACGATAGCATCTCCGATTAATTCGCTAGCAGTAATGTAACATACATTTTCTGGAGTTCTTTCTTTGGTCGCTACGGAGTCTGTCACAAGGATTTCCTTGATGTTTGTAGCATCAAGAAGATCTGCTGCCCCTTCAACAAATAAACCGTGACTAGATACTGCATAAATCTCAGTTGCGCCTTCACGTTCAACGATTTTGGCTGCTTCAGAGAAAGTACGACCAGTATTTAGGATATCGTCAATCAAGATAGCCTTCTTGCCTTCAACATCCCCAATGATATAGCCTTCGTTACGATCAGAATCGTCTTGGGCGTAGTCAATGATAGCGATAGGAGCATCAAGGTATTCAGCCAAACTACGTGCACGTTTAACACCAGAGTTCTTTGGACTGACAACAACAACATCAGAGCCAAGAAGTCCTTTATCACAGTAGTGCTTAGCAAATAGAGGAACAGTATAAAGATTATCTACAGGAATATCAAAGAAACCTTGGACCTGAACAGCGTGGAGGTCCAGCGTTAGAACACGGCTTACACCAGCTTTGACAAGCATATTGGCAACTAGTTTTGCAGTGAGGGGTTCGCGAGAAGAAGCGATACGATCCTGACGCGCATAACCAAAGTAAGGGAGGACAACGTTGATACTATGAGCACTTGCACGTACACAAGCGTCAACCATGATCAACAACTCCATCAAGTGGTTGCTAACAGGGTAGCTGGTTGACTGGATGATGTAGACGTCGTAACCACGGACACTTTCTTCAATGTTGACCTGGATTTCGCCGTCAGAAAATTGTCGAGAGGATAATTTCCCGAGAGGTACACCAACTGTATCCGCAATCTTTTGAGCGATTTCATGGTTAGAGTTTAGGGTGAAAAGTTTCATGTTGTTTCTATCTGACATTATAGACCGTCCTCTGTAAACTTTGTGAATCTTCTTTGAGAAAGTTTTGTTTTTCAAAGCCAGATTCTTTTATTTTTATCTTTTCTATTTTACCAAAAAAAGGAGATTATTTCAGCTTTTTTTCATGCTTTTAATAAAACGAATTAATTTTGAAGGAGCTTTCTGATAGGTTATCTGATTTTCATCTAAAAATCTCTGAAAATCTTCTTTCCCTTTTTCATGGTCGGTGACTTCAAGTTCGAGTTCATAGTCCGTCTGGTCAAAGTATTGACTTTCATCTAAGGCCATTAAGCCAATCTCAGTTTTCATTTCATAACGAAGGGTGGAAAGGCAACCTAGAACAAGCCAGTCATGGCTTTCGATGCCAATCTTAGAGAGCTTCTCTAGAACGAGACCCTGAGGTAGTTTTGGTTTTTCTAGGTACGATTCAGCTTCTGGAAGAGTTAGTTTCTGGTTGTATTCCATATTTCCTACAGTTTGAGGCACTTTTAAGGTCAATTCCGCCCAATCTGCAAAAGTGCGAATGCGCATGGCAACCTTCTTTTCACGCAATTGGAAATCTGGTGTGTCAATGTAGTAGTTCTTCTGAAGAACGGGTTGGATATGGGAAAACTGTTTTTTTAGATGATCATATTCCTCTTTTTTCAGAAGTGTTTTCAATTCTATTTCTAAATGTTTCATTTTTTCAACCTTTTCTATATCTTTGAAAGCGATTTATGGTATAATGGACAATGTATTTATTGTATACGAATGTACTGAAAAAATCAAAGATTTTCGACAGAGCAATCAAACATTACAAGGGAGAAAGTATGACCATAGAATGGGAAGAATTTTTAGATCCTTACATTCAGGCTGTTGGTGAATTGAAGATTAAACTTCGGGGAATTCGCAAACAGTATCGTAAGCAAAACAAGCATTCTCCGATTGAGTTTGTAACGGGTCGGGTAAAACCGATTGAAAGTATTAAAGAAAAAATGGCTCGTCGAGGAATTACTTATGCAACTTTAGAAAATGACTTGCAAGATATTGCTGGTTTACGTGTCATGGTCCAGTTTGTTGATGACGTCAAAGAGGTAGTTGAGATTCTACGTAAACGCCAAGATATGAGAATCGTTCAGGAACGAGATTATATCACTCATCGTAAGGCTTCGGGCTATCGTTCTTATCACGTGGTTGTCGAGTACACGGTTGATACGATCAACGGAGCTAAGACGATTTTGGCAGAAATTCAAATACGGACTTTAGCCATGAATTTCTGGGCTACGATTGAACACTCGCTCAATTATAAGTATCAGGGTGATTTTCCAGAAGAAATCAGGAAAAGACTGGAAATCACAGCGAAAATAGCCTATCAACTGGATGAAGAAATGGGTAAGATTCGTGACGATATCCAGGAAGCGCAGGCTCTCTTTGATCCATTGAGCAGAAAATTAAACGATGGTGTAGGAAATAGTGACGATACAGATGAAGAATACAGGTAAACGAGTTGACCTCATAGCAAATAGAAAACCTCAGAGTCAGAAGGTCTTGCATGAACTGAGGGAAAAACTCAAGAAACAACATTTTATACTGAACGATACCAATCCCGATATCGTCATTTCCATTGGTGGTGACGGGATGCTTTTGTCTGCCTTTCACAAGTATGAGAATCAGTTAGACAAGGTTCGATTTGTAGGTGTTCATACAGGGCATTTGGGATTTTACACAGATTATCGTGATTTTGAGCTGGATCAATTGGTGACCAATCTTTTACTAGATACTGGTGCCAAAGTTTCTTATCCGGTCTTGAATGTTAAGGTAACGCTTGAAAATGGAGAGGTGAAAATCTTCCGTGCTTTAAATGAAGCCAGCATCCGTCGATCAGACCGCACCATGGTTGCGGATATCATCATTAACCATGTTCCGTTCGAGCGATTTCGTGGAGATGGAGTGACTGTTTCAACGCCGACGGGAAGTACCGCCTACAACAAATCCTTGGGTGGAGCTGTCTTACATCCTACCATTGAAGCCTTGCAGTTGACGGAAATAGCAAGCCTTAATAATAGAGTCTATCGCACTTTGGGATCATCGATCATTATTCCCAAAAAAGATAAGATTGAACTTTTGCCGACACGCAATGATTACCATACGATATCAGTCGATAACAGCGTCTATTCCTTCCGTAATATCGAACGGATAGAGTATCAAATCGACCATCACAAGATTCACTTCGTAGCGACTCCAAGCCACACTAGTTTCTGGAATCGTGTTAAAGATGCCTTCATCGGCGAGGTGGATGAATGAGGTTCGAATTTACCGCAGATGAGCACGTCAAAGTCAAAAATTTCCTCAAGAAACATGAGGTTTCCAAGGGACTTTTGGCTAAGATTAAGTTTCGAGGCGGGGCTATTCTGGTTAATGGCCAAGCTCAAAATGCGACTTATCTCTTAGATATTGGAGATAGAGTAACTATTGACATTCCTGCAGAGGAAGGCTTTGAAACCCTTGAAGCAATCGACCGTTCACTGGATATCTTGTATGAGGATGACCACTTTTTGGTTTTGAATAAACCTTATGGAGTAGCCTCCATTCCTAGTGTCAATCATTCCAACACCATTGCCAATTTTATCAAAGGCTACTATGTTAAGCAGGAATATGAAAACCAGCAGGTTCATATCGTGACGAGACTTGATCGTGATACATCTGGTCTGATGCTCTTTGCCAAGCACGGCTACGCTCATGCACGTTTAGATAAGCAGTTGCAACGAAAGTCTATCGAAAAACGTTACTTTGCTTTAGTTAAAGGAGCTGGTGTCTTGGAGCCAGAAGGGGAGATTATCGCCCCGATTGCTCGTGATGTGGACTCCATTATCACTAGACGGGTTGCCAAAGGTGGGAAATACGCTCATACGTCTTACAAAGTTGTAGCGTCTTATGGAAATATTCACCTAGTCGATATTCGCCTGCATACTGGACGAACTCATCAGATACGAGTGCATTTTTCCCATATTGGCTTTCCCTTACTTGGAGATGACCTCTATGGTGGAAGTTTAGAGCATGGCATAGAGCGTCAAGCGCTACATTGCCATTTCTTATCTTTTTATCATCCTTTTCTTGAAGAACAGTTGGAAATATCATCTCCACTGCCAGATGATTTTAAGAATTTAATAACTAAGTTATCAATTAATTAATATTAAAGGAGAAACTCATGGAAGTTTTTGAAAGTCTAAAAACCAACCTAGTTGGTAAAAATGTACGCATCGTTCTCCCTGAAGGGAAAGAACCTCGTATCCTCCAAGCTACAAAACGTTTGGTTAAAGAAACAGATGTTATCCCAGTATTGCTTGGTAACCCTGAAAAAATCAAAATCTACCTTGAAATCGAAGGAATCACTGAAGGTTACGAAGTTATCGACCCTGACCACTACGCTAAGTTTGACGAAATGGTTGCTGCGCTCGTTGAACGTCGTAACGGTAAGATATCAGAAGAAGAAGCTTTTAGACTCTTGCGTGAAGACGTTAACTACTTTGGTGTAATGCTAGTATATATGGGCTTGGTTGACGGTATGGTTTCAGGTGCACTTCACTCAACTGCTGCAACAGTTCGTCCAGCCCTTCAAATCATTAAAACTCGTCCTAATGTTACTCGTACTTCAGGTGCCTTCTTGATGACTCGTGGTTCAGAACGTTATCTTTTCGGAGACTGTGCGATCAACATTAATCCTGATGCAGATGCCTTAGCTGAAATTGCTATTAACTCAGCAATCACTGCGAAAATGTTTGGTATCGAACCCAAAATTGCTATGTTGAGCTATTCTACTAAAGGTTCTGGTTTTGGTGAGAACGTTGATAAGGTAGTAGCAGCTACACAACGTGCGCACGAACTACGTCCAGACCTTGAAATCGATGGGGAATTGCAATTTGACGCTGCCTTCCACCCTGAAACAGCAGCTTTGAAAGCTCCAGGAAGTAAAGTAGCTGGACAAGCAACTGTATTCATCTTTCCAAGTATCGAAGCAGGAAATATCGGTTACAAGATTGCAGAACGTCTTGGTGGTTTCTCGGCTGTAGGTCCTGTTCTGCAAGGTTTGAACAAGCCAGTAAACGACCTTTCTCGTGGATGTAATGCCGATGATGTGTACAAGTTGACCCTTATCACTGCTGCCCAAGCAGTTCATCAATAAGAAATAGACCTCTTTCCCTATGGGAAGAGGCTTTTTAGTACTGAGAAAAGGACAGTTAGAAGCTTCTATGTTATACTAGATATATGTTAGATTTGAAAGAACATGGTGTTGACATGTGGCCAGAGGAGAAGATCATTTCATTTCGTGAAAAACTCCTCAAGTGGTATGATGAAAACAAGCGAGATTTACCTTGGCGGAGAAGTAAAAATCCTTATCACATCTGGGTATCTGAAATCATGCTGCAGCAGACCAGAGTGGATACAGTTATTCCATACTACGAACGATTCTTGGACTGGTTCCCAACTGTTGAAAGTCTGGCGAATGCCCCTGAAGAGCGTCTACTGAAGGCTTGGGAAGGATTGGGCTATTATTCTCGAGTACGCAATATGCAGGCTGCAGCCCAGCAGATTATGGCTGACTTTGGGGGTCAATTTCCAAACACCTATGAAGGAATTTTTAGTTTGAAAGGGATTGGACCATACACTGCGGGAGCTATTTCTAGTATCGCTTTTAACTTGCCTGAGCCAGCGGTTGATGGCAATGTCATGCGGGTTTTGGCGCGCTTGTTTGAGATTAATCATGATATCGGAGTTCCCAGCAATCGCAAAATTTTTCAGGCAATGATGGAAATCTTGATTGACCCGAAACGGCCAGGAGACTTTAACCAAGCTCTGATGGATTTAGGTTCTAACATAGAGGCGCCAGTTAATCCTAGACCAGAAGAAAGCCCTGTTAAGGACTTTAGTGCGGCGTATCAGAATGGTACTATGGATGTATATCCGATTAAAGAACCCAAGAAAAAGCCCCTCCCAATCTATCTCAAGGCTCTGGTTGTGCGCAATGACCGAGGTCAATATCTTCTTGAGAAAAATGAAAGTGAGAAACTACTCGCTGGATTTTGGCATTTCCCCTTGATTGAAGTCGAAGAATTTTCTAGAAAAGACAATCAACTAGATCTTTTTTATCAAGTTAAGGAGGAAAGCAGAGCATTTGGACCAAGTCCTCAAGAAAACTTTGAGCAGGATTATGATTTAGAAGTGAATTGGTCTCAGCAAGTATTTGACCGGGTAAAGCATGTATTTAGTCATCGGAAATGGCATATTCAAATCCTAGCAGGTCAAGTGACAGATTCGAAACAGTTTTCTGACAGAGAAGTTCGTTGGGTTTTCCCTCAGGAATTTTCTGATTATCCACTTGCTAAACCTCAACAAAAGATTTGGCAGGCTTATAAAACAGCTCTTGAAGATGAAGGCTTACAGTAGCCATTTGTGCCTTCTTTACATTTTTTTGTTATAATAGATAAAGAAAAGGTGATAAAATGAAAAAAATATTAATTGTAGATGATGAGAAACCAATCTCAGATATTATTAAGTTTAATATGGCCAAGGAAGGTTATGAAGTTGTAACAGCCTTCAATGGTCGTGAGGCAATCGAGCTATTTGAAGCTGAGCAACCGGATATTATTATCCTCGACTTGATGCTACCTGAAATTGATGGTTTAGAAGTTGCTAAAGCTATTCGTAAGACTAGTAGCGTGCCGATTATCATGCTATCAGCTAAGGATAGCGAATTTGACAAGGTTATTGGTTTAGAGTTAGGTGCAGATGATTATGTTACAAAACCTTTCTCAAACCGTGAGTTGCAGGCTCGTGTTAAGGCCCTTCTTCGTCGTACCGATCTAGTTTCAGTAGATAACCAAGAGTCTGATGAGAAGAAGACGCAACCTTTACAAATTGGTGATTTGGAAATCGTTCCAGATGCTTACGTGGCAAAGAAATATGGTGAGGAATTAGATTTAACCCACCGTGAGTTTGAACTCTTGTATCACTTGGCGTCTCATATTGGACAAGTGATTACGCGTGAACACTTGCTTGAGACTGTATGGGGTTATGACTATTTTGGTGATGTTCGTACTGTGGACGTGACCATTAGACGCTTGCGTGAGAAAATAGAAGATACTCCAAGTCGTCCAGAGTACATTCTCACACGTCGTGGTGTTGGATACTATATGAGAAATAATGATTGAAGATATTAGACAAACTATTCTGACCAGCGATTTTATCTTTATCTTGATTTTACTGGGCTTTATCCTGGTGGTGACCTTGCTGTTACTGGAAAATCGTCGGGATAATATCCGTCTGAAGGAGATAAATCAAAAGGTTAAGGACTTGATTGCAGGTGATTATTCTCAAGTTTTGGACTTGCAAGGAAGTACAGAAATCACCAATATCACCAATAATCTGAACGATTTGTCAGAAGTTATTCGTTTGACCCAAGAAAATCTGGAACAAGAGAGTAAACGATTGAACAGTATTCTTTCTTACATGACAGATGGCGTTCTTGCGACCAATCGTCGTGGCCAGATTACTATGATCAACGATATGGCCAAGAAACAGCTCGGTGTGCAGAAAGAAGATGTTCTGAATAAAAGTATCCTTGAATTGCTTAAGATAGAAGATGAGTATGAGCTGCGTGATCTAATTACACAGATTCCTGAGTTGACGATTGACTCCCAGGATGTGAATGGGGAATACCTGAGCCTTCGTGTACGTTTTGCTCTGGTTCGTCGTGAGTCAGGTTTCATCTCTGGTTTGGTTGCCGTTTTACATGATACGACCGAGCAGGAGAAGGAAGAGCGTGAGCGAAGACTCTTTGTTTCGAACGTGAGTCACGAGTTGCGAACTCCTTTGACCAGTGTTAAATCTTATCTTGAAGCCTTGGACGAGGGAGCTCTGTATGATCCTGTTGCTCCTGATTTTATCAAGGTTTCACTCGATGAAACCAACCGTATGATGCGGATGGTGACAGATCTCTTGCATCTCTCTCGTATTGATAATGCGACCACTCAGTTAGATGTGGAATTGATTAATTTTACAGCATTCATCACCTTTATTCTCAACCGCTTTGATAAGATGAGAAGCCAGGATGACGAGAAAAAATATGAGCTTGTCAGAGATTACCCTATTAATTCAGTTTGGATCGAGATTGATACCGATAAGATGACTCAGGTGATTGATAATATTCTTAACAATGCCATTAAGTACTCACCAGATGGTGGGAAAATCACTGTCAGCATGAAAACTACTGATGACCAGATGATTTTATCCATCAAAGACCAAGGTCTAGGTATTCCAAAGCAAGATTTGCCGAAGATTTTTGACCGCTTCTACCGTGTGGATCGTGCAAGAAGCCGGGCTCAAGGTGGAACTGGTCTAGGTCTGGCCATCGCAAAAGAAATTATCAAACAACACAATGGCTTTATATGGGCCAAAAGTGAATACGGTAAGGGCTCAACCTTTACCATAGTGCTCCCTTATGATAAGGATGCCGTAAAAGAAGAAATATGGGAGGACGAAATAGAAGACCAGAATGAGTGAAAAAGGCTTTAAATACAGTATTTTAGCATCAGGTTCTAGTGGGAATTCCTTTTACCTGGAAACCCCAAAAAAGAAAATCCTAGTAGATGCAGGCTTATCTGGTAAGAAAATTACTAGCCTGCTAGCTGAAATCAATCGCAAACCTGAAGATCTGGATGCGATTCTGATTACGCATGAGCACTCAGACCATATCCATGGGGTCGGTGTCTTAGCTCGCAAATATGGCATGGATCTTTACGCCAATGAAAAGACTTGGCAGGCTATGGAAAATAGCAAGTATCTTGGCAAGGTGGATTCTTCGCAAAAGCATATCTTTGAAATGGGCAAAATCAAAACCTTTGGTGATATCGACATTGAAAGTTTTGGTGTTAGCCATGATGCGGCAGCACCACAGTTTTACCGATTTATGAAAGACGACAAGAGTTTTGTCATGTTGACCGATACAGGTTATGTTAGTGATCGTATGGCAGGAATTGTTGAGAATGCTGACGGTTATCTCATCGAATCTAACCACGATGTGGAGATTTTGCGAGCAGGATCTTACGCTTGGCGTCTCAAACAGCGAATCCTATCGGATCTCGGTCACCTTTCTAACGAAGACGGTGCTGAGGCCATGATTCGTGCAATGGGAAATCGAACAAAGAAAATCTATCTTGGTCACTTGTCCAAAGAGAACAATATCAAGGAGCTGGCTCATATGACTATGGTCAATCAGTTAGCCCAGGCTGATCTGGGAGTAGGAGTAGACTTTAAGGTTTACGACACCTCACCAGATACTGCAACACCATTGACAGATATATAAAAAAAGAAGGCGAGTGCCTTCTTTTCTTATGTTTAGCTATTATTTTCTACTCCAAACACCATCTAAAATATGATATAATAAGGTTTATAGTACGAGAAAGGTTGCCTTATGACGATAGATATTAGTGAAGAACAGTTGGCTATGGAGTCTGCTGACTTATTAAAAATTCTTTTAAAAGATCGAACTACCAAGAAAAATATTGTTTGGGCGACTCATTCTTATGAATTGTTGGGAAAGGGATTTGCTCCAAGTGATCGAATCACTCCAAGTAAGGTGACGGGAGTCTATGCAAACTTGATTCAACCCCGATCAGAAAAGTCTAAGTATGAGCAAAAAGACCGAACCAAGATTAGAGCCGAAGTTTTTACGCCAACTTGGTTAGTTGAAAAGCAAAATGGCTACGTGGAAGCTGAACTTGAAGCTCTGGATCTTGAAGATTATATCCAAGTCCGCTGGCTAGAAATTACCTGTGGTGAAGCACCTTATATGGTTACTCGCTATGATACCGTGACTGGTGAGGAAATTCCATTATCTGAGCGAGTTGGCTTTGTTGATAGAAAATTGCAGCGAATTAGTCGTGAGGTTTCAGATGAAGCCACCTTCTATGAGCTTGTAAAAGTAGCCTATCGTTCTTCCTATGGCTATGAGTACCAAGGAGATTCTCTGCTTTTGGCGCGTGAAAATCTTTTAGCAACATTTGAGGACTACTATCTTGCAAAGACTGGAAATCAACCGACCTTAGAGCAAAAGAAAGAAATTGCGACTATTATCTCCTACAATGTCTTTCAGATGGATGGTTTGAAAAAAAGCAGTCCTTACTCAGCTACACAAGAGCAATCTCAACAGCTAAGCTTGTTTTCAGATGAGCTAGAAGTTCAAGAATTAGAAGAATCTAAAACCCAAATTAAAGACTGGAAAAAGAATAAAATGATAGGTTTTGAGAGCCTATCTAGTGAGGAAAGTGAAATGAAATTTGATGTCGTGATAGGAAATCCGCCGTATCAGGAGGAATTACAAGGAACAAGTGATAAACCAATATATCATCATTTCATGGATGAATCTTATAAAATTAGTAGAAAATCAGTATTGATAACACCTGCAAGGTTTTTATTTAAGGCAGGGAAAACACCAAAATCATGGAATGAAAAAATGCTGTTGAATGAACATTTCAAAGTGATGTATTATGTTCAAGATTCTTCAAAAGTTTTTCCTGGTACGGATATTAAAGGTGGAGTGACGATTAGTTATCACGATAATGATAGAGTTTTTGGAGCGATTGAAACATATACCGCTTTTGATGAACTGAATTCAATTTATAAAAAAGTCTATCATAGAAATGATTTCAAATCTTTAAGTGACTATGTTTTTGCACCAGAAAGTTATAAATTAACAGAAGCCCTACACAGTGATTTTCCTAATTTCGTAGACAGGTTAAGTAAGGGTCATAAATTTGATGTGACAACAAATATTTTTGAAAAGTTGCCTGAAATTTTTACGGATGATAAACCAGAATGTGAATCAATTCAGTTAATAGGTAGGTTAAATAATGAACGTGTAATAAAATTTGTTCCAAAGAAATACATCAAAGGACCTGGGAATTTGGATAAATATAAGGTGATACTGCCAAAAGCAAATGGCAGTGGGGCGATTGGCGAAGTCCTATCGACCCCACTCGTGGGTACCCCACTCGTGGGTCACACACAGACCTTTATTTCTATTGGTAAATTAGAAACATTGGATGAAGCAGATTCATTATTTAAGTATATAAAATCTAGATTTGCTAGGACTTTGTTAGGTGTACTAAAAATTACACAAGATAATAAAAAAGGAACATGGAAATATGTCCCTCTCCAAGACTTTACGGTCAATTCGGACATTGATTGGACACAATCAGTGGCGGATATTGACCGTCAGCTTTATCAAAAATATAACCTTTCACCTGAGGAAATTTCCTTTATTGAGACACATGTAAGGGAGATGGACTGATGGTAGAAATTAAAACCTCTAAAGAGATTCATCCTAAAATCTATGCCTACACCACCCCTAAGGTAACCAGTAATGAGGGTTGGATTAAAATTGGTTATACGGAACGTGAAGTCACACAACGGATAAAAGAACAAACGCATACTGCTCATATAGATACTGATGTCTTATGGACTGGTGATGCAGCTTATACGGAAGAACCTGATAAAGGAAAGACATTTAAGGACCATGATTTCCACCACTTCCTTTCTTTCCATGATGTGGAACGTCGTCCTAAGACGGAATGGTTCTATTTTAATGGGACACCTGAGAAATCTAAAAATCTTTTTGATAAGTTTGTTCAGCATGATTTGTCTGGTTATCAGCCTGGCCAAGGACAGGACTATACTCTGCGACAAGAGCAAGAAGAAGCAGTTTCTAAGACCTTAGCTTATTTCAAGAATCATCTAGGAGGTAAGTTCCTCTGGAATGCCAAGCCACGTTTTGGTAAAACCTTATCTACCTATGACCTAGCCCGTCGAATGGATGCTGTCAATGTCCTGATTGTAACAAACAGACCTGCCATTGCCAACTCATGGTACGATGATTTTGAAAAATTCATAGCAGGTCAAACGACTTACAAGTTTGTTTCAGAAACAGACAGTCTTAAAAATCGGCCAACCTTGTCACGAAAAGAATTTGTTGCTATTTTAGATGACGATGTAAGACAACTTGCTTTTATCAGTCTCCAAGACTTGAAAGGCTCTGCTTATCTTGGTGGAGAGCACAATAAACTCAAATGGGTCACTGATCTACATTGGGACTTGTTGGTTATCGATGAAGCTCACGAAGGAGTTGCTACCTTCAAGACAGACCAAGCCTTTAATAAGATTCGTCGAAACTTTACCTTGCATCTTTCTGGAACTCCATTTAAGGCACTGGCTAAGGGAGAGTTTACAGAGGAGCAGATCTATAACTGGTCTTATGCGGATGAGCAGGAAGCTAAAACTACTTGGTCGCCTGAGCAAGAAGAGGAGAATCCATATGAGAGCTTGCCTCAGTTAAATCTCTTTACCTATCAAATGTCTCAGATGATTGGTGAGGAGTTAGAAAAAGGTGCTCAACTAGACGGCGAAAATATCGACTATGCTTTTGACTTGAGTGAATTTTTCGCTACAGATGATAAAGGGAAATTTATCCATGAGCAAGATGTCAGAAATTGGTTAGATACTCTATCAAGCAATGAAAAATATCCATTTTCAACCAAAGAACTTCGGAACGAACTCAAGCATACTTTTTGGCTCTTAGAACGTGTAGCCTCAGCTAAAGCTTTAAAAGCTCTACTAGAAGAACATCCCATCTATGAAAACTATGAGATTGTGCTAGCTGCTGGTGACGGGCGTATGTCTGAGAATGACGATAAAGTCAAACTCAAATCCTTGGACTTGGTTAGAAAAGCGATAGCAGAGAATGACAAAACCATTACCCTATCCGTTGGTCAGTTGACGACAGGTGTGACGATCCCTGAATGGACAGGCGTATTAATGTTATCAAACTTGAAATCACCTGCCATTTATATGCAAGCTGCCTTCCGTGCTCAAAATCCATACTCATGGAGCGATAACAAAGGAAATCACTTCCGCAAAGAAAGAGCCTATGTATTTGACTTTGCGCCAGAAAGAACCCTGATTCTCTTTGATGAGTTTGCGAATAACTTATCACTTGCAACTGCAGGAGGTGGTGGAACTTCCGCAACTCGCGAAGAAAACATTAGAGAATTACTAAATTTCTTCCCTGTCATAGCTGAGGACCGTGCAGGTAAGATGGTTGAAATTGATGCTAAGGCAGTTCTGACTATACCGCGTCAGATAAAAGCTAGGGAAGTCCTCAAACGTGGCTTTATGTCTAACCTCCTATTTGATAATATCAGCGGTATTTTCCAAGCCAGTCAAACCGTTCTAGACATCTTAAATGAACTACCAGTTGAAAAGGAAGGCAAGTTACAAACACCTTCTGATTTACTAGACTTTTCAGGTGTTAAAGTGGATGATGAGGGCAATGCAGTGGTTGACCATGAAATCGTGGTCAATCAACAAGCACGACTTTTTGGTGAAAAAGTTTATGGGCTTGGTGAGTCTGTTGCTGAGTTAGTCACAAAAGATGAAAAAAGAACTCAAAAACAGCTGGTCAATGACTTGAGTAAGACAGTTTCTTCAGTAATTGTAGAAGAATTGAAGGCTGGATATGATCTGAAAACTCGGGAAACAGACCAGATCAAGAAACAAATTGTAGCAACATTTGAGAACGAAGTTCGAAAAAATGAGATAGAACGTAAAATTTCTGAAGCTCATATCAAGGAAGAGTTGCAACAACAGCTCAAGGAAGAAAATGATAAAGAGCAAAAAGATAAGATTCAAGAAGTTCTTGAAAAACGTTTAGAAGAAAATAATCTCATTCATAAAGAAAAACTAGAACAAACACTTAAAAAAGAAGTGGAGAAAATGCCTGAGAAGTTTATCGAGCAGGTTGAGGTCAAACGTGTTGAACAGTTGAAACAATCTGCTCAAGATGAGATTCGGGACCATCTTCGAGGATTTGCACGAACAATTCCAAGTTTCATCATGGCCTACGGCAATCAATCTCTAACACTTGATAATTTTGACACCTTTGTTCCTGAGCATGTTTTTTATGAAGTAACGGGAATTACGATTGAACAATTTCGTTATTTAAGAGATGGTGGGCAGGATTTTGCAGGACATCTCTTTGATCGAGCAACATTTGATGAAGCCATCCAGGAATTTCTTCGCAAGAAAGAGGAGTTGGCAGATTATTTTAAAGATCAGAAAGAAGATATTTTTGACTATATTCCACCACAGAAAACCAATCAGATTTTCACTCCTAAACGAGTAGTGAGGAGAATGGTGGATGACCTTGAAAAAGAAAACTCAGGAATCTTTGATGATCCAACTAAGACATTTATTGATTTGTACATGAAGTCAGGCCTTTATATTGCAGAGCTTGTTAAGCGGCTATATAACAGCAATGGTTTGAAAGAAGTCTTTCCAAATCCTGAAGACCGCTTAAAACATATCCTAGAAAATCAAGTGTATGGATTTGCGCCTTCAGAGATTATCTATAACATTTCCACTAATTTTATCTTTGGAAATCTCTCTCAAGAAATCAGTAGAAATAACTTTGTTTTAGAAGATACCATCCCTGCTGCCAAAGAAGGTAGGATTCAGGAATTGGTGGATAAATATTTTGAATACAATTAAAAAAGAAGGCGAGTGCCTTCTTTTGTTGTTTTTTTACAATCCAGCAAAGTCCTTGATTTCTTGTGCTGACATGGAAGAGTCGCAACGGACATTGATTTGGCCATCTGCAATGTGAACAAATCCTGGTACGGTTGGAATTCCATAATGTGAGCGGAATTCTTGCAATTCATTGAGTTGGCTTGGTTCTTCACTGTTGATGAAGTAGATGTGGGCTTTAGTTTCAGCTACGACACCTGCCAAGGTACCAGCAAATTTACGGCAGTAAGGGCAAGTTTTGCGACCGATAAAGAAGGTTGCAGTTTCTTTTTTATCAAGAGCTTCTTGCGCACGCGCAACTGTAGTGACTTCAAGGTCTTTAATGTTTTCTAAAAATTGTTCCATGAGATTACCTCGCTTTCATTGATAAGTCTAGTATGCCATAAAGTTTCCAAAAATGCTTAGATTTGATACGAAAAAAAGATGAGATTGGTTGGTCTCATCTTTTATAATTTCTTATTTTACAAACGCATTGATTTCTGCTTCGATGTTGGCAATCTTAGCTTGTGAATCTTCATTACTTTCACCCACAACGGCAATGTAGAATTTGATTTTTGGTTCTGTACCTGAAGGGCGAACTGCAATCCATGAACCGTCAGCAAGTGTGTATTTCAAAACATCACTTGGAGGAGTTGTCAAGTTTGTAACAGTACCGTCAGCAGCAGTAGCAGTTTGAGCCTTGAAGTCTTCTACGACAGTGATAGCTGTTGCGTTCCATTCTTTTGGAGCATTGTTACGGAACTTAGCCATGATTTCCTTGATTTGTTCAGCACCATCAACACCAGAAAGGGTAACAGAGATGGTCTTTTCAGCGTAGTAGCCGTATTCTTTGTAGATTTCTTCGATACCGTCAGCAAGTGTCAAACCACGTGAACGGTAGTAGGCAGCAAGTTCAGCAACGACAAGAACAGCTTGGATAGCGTCTTTATCACGTACGAATGGTTTAATCAAGTAACCGAAGCTTTCTTCAAATCCCATCATGTAAGTGTGATTGTGTTTTTCTTCAAATTCTTGGATTTTTTCAGCGATAAATTTGAAACCTGTCAAAACGTTGAACATGGTTGCGCCGTAGCTTTCAGCAATTTTCGTTACCAAGTCAGTTGAAACGATTGATTTGCAGAGAGCAGCATTTTCAGGAAGAGTTCCAGCATTTTTGTGGGCTTCCAAGATGTATTTAGCCATGATAGCACCGATTTGGTTACCTGAAAGGTTAAGGTAGCTACCATCTTTTTGAAGAACTTCAACACCAACACGGTCAGCGTCAGGGTCAGTTGCAACAAGCACATCTGCACCAACTTGACGACCAAGTTCTTCAGCAAGGGCGAAGGCTGCTTGGCTTTCTGGGTTTGGAGATTTTACAGTTGAGAAGTCAGGATCAGCAGTTGCTTGTGCTTCAACAACTTGAACAGAGTCAAATCCTGCTTGAGCAAGAGCACGACGAGCCAACATTTCACC
>CAJPPL010000019.1:0-28279 GCA_905372585.1 Streptococcus oralis | reverse complement strand
ACATTTTTGTTTATTTTCAATATGAAAAGTTCTTACAAATTCATGCAGGGGGCATCTAAATCAACAGGAAAAAGCCTTGGTTTCAGGGCTTTTTTGTTTGTTCTGAACTAAGAAATGACAAGATTTTTAGGATATTCTGAGTCTAATATAGATGAAATTCTTTTCTTATAAGAAAAAACGCTATCTAGCGTTTTTTGTTATTCTTAGTTACTCGTCCAATCGAATAAACATCATTGCATTAAGCAAAGAGATGAGAGCAACTGTATTGACATTATTGGAATAGATCAGTCTCTTATTTTCAATAGGAGGAATAATAAAATTAGAAATAATGATGTCGTAAGGTGATTCTTTTAGAGCATCAAGTGATAACTCTAATTCACTCCAAACTTCCAGTTCAAAATTGTTGCTGCAATAGTAAGAAAGTGTCTCTGCTACTGATTTAGCATGATACTGATCAAAATTACTCATAACCAAAACCTTTAATTTAGGTTGGTTTTGTAAAAGACTTAGCACTAAGTGTTTGCTATGGGTGATAAAAGTATAGGTCAAATGATTGACCTTCATTGAACTAGGATCCATATCCAAAGCCTCTAGATAGTGTTCAATCCCTTCCTTCACCTCTGAAACGAAGCGAGGGAAAATATTTTGAAAGTTCTTGATTGTATTGCCTTTTTGATCAAATAAGATAAACTCTGTTGATAATTCCTGGCGATGCAGATGTGCTGTATTATGCAGATGCCAAATAAGATTGTCCTTATTGTCTACTTTAATATTATACTCTCTTGATACCTGATCAACTAACTCTCCCAACAAATGATATGATTTCTTTACATAACTGTCCGTCATTGTAGACTTCAGAAATACTTTTTCGTCTATGAAAAACATTTTTTGAAAATAAGATACAAACAATTGCCCTATTACTTCTTTCGTTAAAGAGATATTGTATTCTATTTCAAATTTTTTGATAATATCTTCCATTTCATCTTCTTGCATTAGAAATTCCAACAATTGATTGTTAAAAGAATCTTTCTCAACTTCCATGAAATGACCAAACTTTATGCGATATAAATTTGTAACCAGAAGTAATTTTAACATTCTGTGAGTTGATAAATTCATCGGGAAAGAAGTTGCTTTATAGACAAATTCCAATAATTGAGACAAGGGTTCTTGAGAAAAATCTTCAAAAGGCCATTCAAGGAAATAATATTTCTCTGAAAAATACTGAGCAAAAAAGTAACGGATATCAATCTCATTTCCAGTGATTCGAACTGGATTGAGGCTAATTTCAAAACGATATTGTTTCTTAATAATCTTATTAATGTGACGGATGATACGATAAAGAGAGGAAGAACTGATATAAAACTCTCTGCAGATACTATCAGTATCACATCCTTCATTAAAGAAGACGAATTCTAAAATTGAAAAGTGGGTTGAATGCTTAAAAAAATGATGATAGACCATCTCAATATCACTATCATCAGTGTTAATGATACGGATGCCGTTTGTTGAGGAATGAAATATCAGGTCAGGAAAAGAAGATCTGACTTGGGACAAGTCATCTTTTACGGAACGTTCTGTACAGTGCAATAATTCTGCTAGTTCTGAAATATGAAACCAGCGTTTGTTTTCAAATAGTAATTCTAATAATTCTAATTGTCTATGACTTTTTTTCGATAATAAATCTCTCATGTATAACTTTTCTTTCTTTATAATAAACTAAATGATTGTCTTTCAATCTTCATGCAATTATACCACATAGAGTGTATTTATCCTCTTACAACGACTTTTGCTTGCGATGAAAAGACTCGCTTCATCACCTAGAAACTCAGTAGCATCAAGCTTTTCTTATTTATCCGTATCTAGAGTACATGTTTACAGTACGGTTTTTAAGACGAACTATTATGCTTCCAAGTTGAGATAGTATATAATTAGTTCAATCAAAGATGTTGATTCTTTGATTTAGAAATAGAAAAGGAGGATACACTATGTTGTGGTCCATTATTGTAGGAGGTCTTATTGGTCTCATCGCAGGTGCAATCACTAAAAAAGGTGGTTCAATGGGATTGATTGCAAATATCTTTGCAGGTCTTATCGGTTCATCTGTAGGGCAATCACTTCTAGGAAGCTGGGGACCTTCATTGGCTGGAATGGCTATTATTCCGTCAATCGTAGGTGCAGTGATTGTTGTTGCAGTCGTTTCATTTCTATTTGGTAAAAAATAAGCATTACCTAGTAGAACATTAAAAGTGATAAGCCATAATTTTTAATACTATAGACGGGTAAAATTATGGTTTAAAGCTTTTCAATTGAAAGGATTTAATATGTCAAAATCAAAGAAAATATTGTTACTTATTTTCTGTATCTTAATCTTGACTATTTTCCTTCCTATTCTCATAGATTATCATCAGGTCAGTGATTTAGGAATCCACTTATTCAGTTGGAGAGAACTCTACGCTGAATTCCTGATTGCTAGATATGTCTTTTGGGGGACACTTGTCCTATCTGTTTTAGTTTTAATTTCAATGTTAGTGATACTCTTTTATCCTAAACAATATCTAGAGATTCAATTAGAAACTCAAGAAGATACATTAAAACTAAAAAATTCAGCTATCGAAGGCTTTGTTCGATGTTTGGTCATTGATCATCAGTTGATCAAAGAACCAACGGTCCATGTAAATAGCCGCAAAAATAAATGTTTCGTTTCTGTTGAAGGGAAAATTCTTCCCTCAGACAACATCTCAAATCGATGTCTAGTCATTCAGAATGAAATAACTCATGGATTAAAGCAGTTCTTTGGTATTGAACGTGAGGTAAAACTTGAAGTTAAAGTAAAAGAAGTTGAACCTCAAAAAACGACCAAAAAGACTGTTAGTCGTGTAAAGTAAGGAAGTAAAAATGGAATGGTTTAAAAAATACCAGTATCCAATTATTGCAGGTCTAGTAGGTGTCATTCTCGCTTGCTTTATCTTATCCTTTGGCTTTTTCAAAACATTATTTGTACTAATTTGTGGAGCCCTAGGAGCATTTGCAGGATACTATGTTAAGGAAAAATATTTAAATAAATAAAGGAGTCTCGTATGTCAAACGTAGATAAAAATGTAGAAAAAAAAGATGTCGCTGTTGTTTCTCAAGATGTTAAAGGGGAACTCACTTATGAAGACAAAGTAATCCAAAAAATCATTGGTCTTTCACTTGAAAAAGTACCTGGACTTTTGGATGTGGATGGAGGATTCTTCTCTAATCTAACAGAAAAAATTATCAATACAGATAATGTCACTCATGGTGTCAATGTTGAAGTTGGGAAAGAGCAAGTTGCAGTTGACTTGAACATTGTTGTTGAGTACCAAAAGAATGTCCCTGCTTTGTACAAAGAAATCAAAGATGTTGTCGTATCACAAGTTACAAAAATGACTGATCTAGAAGTGGTTGAAGTCAATGTGAATGTTGTTGATATCAAAACGAAGGAACAGCATGAAGCAGATTCAGTTAGCCTCCAAGACCGAGTAACTGATGTGGCTTCTTCAACAGGAGAATTTGCTTCAGAACAATTTGAAAAAGTGAAATCTGGTATCGGTTCAGGTGTTGCTGCTGTTCAAGAAAAAGTAGGCGAAGGTGTTGAAGCCGTTAAAGGCGAAACAAAAGAAAATGCTCGCGTACACTAATTCATCTGGTCAAAATCAATCAATTTAAAGGAGGCAGAATCATGTCAACAGAAGAAAAATTAAACCAAGCAAAAGGTTCCATTAAAGAAGGTGTCGGCAAAATGATCGGCGATGAAAAAATGGAAAAAGAAGGAACAGCTGAAAAAGTTGTTTCTAAAGTAAAAGAAGTTGCTGAAGATGCTAAAGACGCTGTCGAAGGCGCTATTGAAGGTGTGAAAAACATGCTTCACAAAGACGAAAAATAAGGCTAAACGTTAATTGACCTTTTCATTATAGTAGTCAAAAAGAGGACCGCAAATGTCCTCTTTTTTTGTAGATCGGATTCTAAACACGTTTCCCATTTTTCGTTAAAAGAGATTCTTAATAGGAAAGGCTCTGGTTTCAGGGCTTTTTTGTTTACTTAAAATAATATGTTTTTTATTGAATTGAAACGTTTATACGCTACTAGACTTACTTATCCACCACCTGAGCTTCAAATTGGGCTGGTTGGTTGTCTACATTGGTAATGGTTATCGTGTAGGGCTTGTTATTGGTGGCATCAAACACTTTTTCACCTTGGTAACTCACAACTACTCCATCTTTTTCTAAATAAATATCTGCTTGCTTGTTTGGAAGTTCTTCATCCTCCTCATCGAAACCATGGCTTTTTATAATCTTTTGTTCCTCTACTTCATAGTAAACATCGCCGTTTCTTTCACTCCAAACACTTGAGCCAGTTAATTTAATTTTACTTGAATCGTTTTTCTTCAAGATGAAGATTGAATAGTATTCCAAATCTTGTGTTCTGGGATTTACTCTTAAGCTGACGGATTGACCTGGTTGAAGAGTGTATTTGCCATAGTTCAAAACGGAAAAGACAAACCAGACTAGCAGCAAACTATACAAGACTCCTATAATCATTCGTGAGCGCCTACTTTTAAACAAAGGTAAAAGTAACAGTAAAGAGACAATAAAGATCAATTCTGTAAACATTTTGTCCCTCCTTTCTCATCATCATTGACATCCTAAACAGAGTCTCGCATCCATTTCTCACTAGTAACATCAACCATACAAAGTCTGATACATCTTATCTAGAAAAGCTTTCAACTCTTTTCGAACAATCTTTAATAGGCGTTCTTCTTCGGCTTGAGAGATGTTCACACTTTCTTTTTTTCTGATTCCTAATATAAGAATAGTATCTACGTCTTAGGGTTAATTGATGATCTAAAATATAGTAGGCATTTATTTTTTCCTCATTTACCATTGTTTCAAATAAAACAGAGACTTCATCCCTTCTAGGATTCGACATTTTCAAATCGATGTCTCCTTTTATCCCTATGGAGTCAATTCCTCCATCCAAGCGAATGACACCGTCGGGAGGAACAATATAGCCTGCTTTTCGCATGTCAGACGCATATTTTCCTGACGCCGTTAAATGTTGTAAGACAGCTGTAGTGTCCTTTTCTTCAAAGGAGGTCTTTAATTGGAAGCGTTCTTGGTGGGAATAAAGATTGATACCAACAACTAAGGCAAGTACAGAAGCAAGCAAGATTCGTATTTTTCTAGGTCTCGACATGTTTATCTCCTCTATCTAAGAAATCATAGAAGTCTTGTTTCTAACTTTGAAAGATAACTTCTTTATCCTTGAAAATCCTTGGGACTCTAGCCCCACGTGAATATTATCTGCCCTTTTTCATGATGTATTTTCGTATAGGTGTTTCAACCATTTGAACGATTTCAAATCCTTCTTTTTGGTAAAGGTTGTAAGCTGTTTGATTTGCCTCGTAGACATTTAGAGAGACAGTATCTATGTCTTCATTTTCAAAGGCCAAACTAACAAATTTTCTTAAAGCCTGGCTACCTAATCCCTGCCCCTGCTTCTGGGGGTTGATAAAAAATCTCCCGATATGAAGATTCCTGTCTTCTAGTCTGATTTTCTGGATAAGCCCAACAAACTCTTGTCCATCAAAGATTGAAAAGATTCCTTCCAAATCTTGCAAGATTTGAATTGTTAAAGGAAAAGGAATCATTGTTCCCATCCATTGTTCTTGAAAGGATTTGCCAAGGGAGTTGGACCATCGGCATACGAGCTGAGCATTTTCTGTGCTCACATTTTCTTCAAAACGAATTGTCATCTTGACCTCACCATCTTATCAATGTTTCTTTATTATACTACTTCTCTTATTTTTTACGAATAGATAAGTATGATTGATCTTTATTTTTTTCTTGTTGGGAGCATTCTCGCTTCTTTCTTGGGTTTGGTCATTGACCGTTTTCCTGAGCAATCCATTATTCGGCCTGCTAGCCGCTGCGATTCCTGTCAGACTCGCTTGCGACCCTTAGATTTGATTCCTATCCTTTCGCAGGTCTTCAATCGCTTTCGCTGTCGCTACTGCAAGGCACACTATCCTTTCTGGTATGCCCTCTTTGAACTATGCTTAGGGCTTGTCTTTCTAGCTTGGTCTTGGGGCTGGATTTCCTTGGGTCAAGTCATCCTCATCACTGCTGGTTTGACCTTGGGCATCTACGACTTTCGCCATCAGGAATATCCCTTACTAGTCTGGATGACTTTCCACCTAATCCTCATGGCTTTCTGTAGTTGGAATCTGGTTATGGTCTTCTTCCTTATACTTGGAATCATGGCTCATTTTATCGATATCCGTATGGGAGCGGGAGATTTTCTCTTTCTGGCTTCTTGTGCTCTCGTTTTTAGTGTGACAGAATTACTCATCTTGATTCAGTTTGCTTCTGCGGCAGGAATTTTAGTCTTTCTCTCGCAAAAGAAAAAGGAAAGACTTCCTTTTGTGCCTTTCCTCTTACTTGCTGCTTGTGTGATTATTTTTGGTAAGCTACTGCTTGTTTGATAAAGTCCTCAATCGGCTCTCCTTGGTGGAGAGCTTTTACAATTTTCGAACCGACGATAACGCCATCTGATACCGCATTGAAGCGTTCTACGTCTTCTTGACTAGACACACCAAATCCTGTCAAGACTGGGATGTCAGCTACTTGATGCAATTGTGCCAGGTGCTTGTCCAAGTCTGCACGGTAATTTCCTGATTTCCCTGTTACCCCATTGATGGCAACGGCATAGACAAATCCCTCAGCTCCCTGGATTAACTCTTTTTGGCGCTCGAGTCCTGTGGTCAAACTAACTAGGGGAATCAAGGCGATATCTGTGTCTGCCAAAAAGGGCTCTACAAAGTTGGCATGCTCATGAGGCAGGTCTGGGATAATCAAGCCCTTAACTGCTGTATCTGCCAGATCTTTGACAAATTTCTCCACACCGTACTGAAAGAGGGGGTTGAAGTAGGTCATGATGACAAGCGGAACTTCTGTTTGAATGGTTTTCAAGGTTTCAACCAAAGCCTGGGTAGAAGTTCCATGAGCTAGACTGCGCAAGCCTGCTTCTTCGATTACAGGTCCATCTGCAACAGGGTCTGAAAAGGGAATACCCACTTCAATAGCAGAAACACCCAAATCTTCTAAAAAGTGGATTGTTTCACCAAGACCATCTAATCCTTTCTCATGGTCCCCAGCCATGATATAGGGAACGAAAATTCCTTTTCCTGCTGCTTTGATAGCGTTCAATTTTTCTGTTAGTGTCTTAGACATGGGCTTCTCCCTTCTTTGCTGCATCTGCTTCCAAGCGGTCTTTGACTTGAACCACATCCTTGTCCCCACGACCAGATAGGCAGACAATCATAGACTTGTCTGGACCAAGTTCTTTGGCTAATTTCACTGCAAAGGCAATGGCATGGCTAGATTCCAAGGCTGGGATAATCCCTTCCACGCGAGACAAGAGTTGGAATCCTTCCAAGGCTTCCTCGTCAGTCACAGGAACATAGCTGGCACGTTTGATATCGTGGTAGTGAGAATGTTCTGGACCGATACCAGGATAGTCCAAACCTGCTGAGATAGAGAAAGCTTCAAGAATTTGCCCATGTGCATCTTGGAGCACATCCATAAGCGAACCGTGGAGAACACCTGGGCGACCCTTGGTCAAGGTAGCTGCGTGGTGCTCCGTATCCACACCAAGCCCTGCTGCTTCAGCCCCATACATTGCTACTGACTCATCTTCTACAAATGGATGGAAGAGACCGATAGCATTAGAACCACCACCAACACAGGCTACTAGGGCATCTGGTAAATCTTGACCTGTCAAGTCACGGTACTGTTGTTTAGCCTCTCGACCGATGACACTTTGGAAGTCACGAACGATTTCTGGGAAAGGATGAGGCCCCAAGGCAGAACCAAGGATATAGTGGGTGTCATCGATGTTAGCTACCCATGAACGAAGGGCTGCATTAACTGCATCCTTGAGCACGCGCGAACCATCTGTCACGGCCTCAACCTTAGCTCCTAAAAGCTCCATACGGAACACATTAAGTGCTTGGCGTTTAACATCTTCCTCACCCATGTAGATGGTACATTCCATGTTAAAGAGGGCCGCAGCTGTTGCAGTTGCCACACCGTGCTGACCAGCACCTGTTTCAGCGATAATTTTCTTTTTGCCCATGCGTTTAGCCAGAAGAACTTGTCCCAAGGCATTGTTAATCTTGTGAGCACCTGTATGGTTAAGGTCTTCCCGTTTGAGATAAATCTTGGCTCCGCCGATATGCTGGGTCAAGTTTTTTGCGTAGTAAAGGGGAGTTTCACGTCCTACGTACTGGCGCAAAAGTTGGTTCAATTCCTCTTGGAAGCTTGGGTCTGCCTGACTTTCACGATAAGCTTTTTCCAACTCCAAAACTGCTGTCATCAATGTTTCTGGGACGAAACGTCCGCCGAATTTTCCGTAAAATCCATCTTTATTTGGTTCTTGATATGCCATGCTTTACCCTCTCTATAAATCTTCTAATCTTTTCCTGATCTTTCTGTCCATCTGTCTCCACTCCACTCGATACATCTACTGCATAGGGAGTAAAGTGTTGAATTGCTTCTTCTACATTGTCTTCATTAAGCCCACCTGCGATGAAAAATGGCTGGGCTAGTCCAGACGTATCCAGTTGACCCCAGTCAAAGGTCTTACCACTCCCAGCCACAGGGGCATCAAAGAGGAGATAATCCGCCTGAGAATTAGGCACATGACCATTTCCATCCACCTGCACAGCCTGAATACTGGCACAAGATAAATCCTCAAACAAATCATCCGCTACCTGACCATGAACTTGAATCAAGTCCAAGCCAACTTTGTCAATCGCTTCTAGTAATTCTGCCCGACTTGGTGAAACAAATACACCAACCTTTTTAACGTTAACAGGAATGAGCTTTGCCAGCTCTGCAGCCTCTTCCAAGGTCACCTGTCTTTTACTAGGTGCAAAGACAAAACCGATATAGTCTGCCCCTGCTGATACGACTGTCTCTACCGCTTCTTTGTTCGACAATCCACAAATCTTAACCTTTGTCAATCTGCAACTCCTTGATTCTCTGGGCTACATCTTCTGCCTGCATGAGAGCTGTTCCCACCAAAATTCCGTTAAAGTATGGTGCAACGCGTTCCGCATCCTGCCCTGTGAAAATAGCAGATTCAGAAATGTAATAACGATCTTCCTTAAAGTGCTGGGCCAAGTCTACACTGGTCTGCAAGTCGACTTCAAAGGTGGTCAAGTTGCGGTTGTTAACCCCAATAATCTGGGCACCAAGTCTGTGGGCTACCTCTAGTTCAGCTAGATTGTGAGTCTCCACCAAGACTTCCAGACCAAGCTCTGTCGCGTAGTCATACAGTTCCTTGAGGCGTTCTTCTGACAAGGCAGCGACAATTAGCAAGATAACTGTCGCGCCGGCATTGCGAGCACGGATGATTTGCTTTTCATCGATGATAAAGTCCTTGTTGAGCGTTGGAATGTTTACCTGACTGGAGATCTCACGTAAATAATCCAAATGCCCTTTAAAGAAAACTTCATCTGTCAAAACCGAAATCATCACTGCGCCGTTCGCTTCATAAGTCTGGGCCTGTTGCACAATATCCACATCGAGATTGATATCTCCCAGACTAGGGCTAGCTTTCTTGACTTCAGCGATTACCTGCAAACGGTCCTGGTGATTCTTCAAAAATGCTGCCAAGCGATAGGTCTGGCGCAAGGGATGGACTTCCTCCAGCTCCATCTGCTCGACCTCACGCGCCTTCTGCTCCAAAATTCGTGCTAAAAATTCCTGACTCATTTTTGGTACTCCTGTAACAGTCTGAGCTTTTCAAGGGCCTTGCCACTAGCAATTACTTGACGAGCCAAGGCAACTCCTTCCTTGATACTAGCTACCTTACCATTGGCATAGAAACCAAGACCAGCATTTAAAACTGTCGTTTCCAAGAATGGACTTGGTTCGTTTTGAAGAACGCTGAGCAAAATTTCTGCATTTTCCTGAGCATTGCCACCACGGATATCTTCGATAGCGTAGCGTTCCATCCCCAAATCTTCTGGAGTAAAGCTTGACAAGGTGATTTTGCCATTCTCAAGAAGGGCAATGCTGGTAGCTCCATTCAAACCAGCTTCATCCAAGCCTTCTGGTCCAGCAACCACGATGGCACGTTTGCGACCCATATTTTTCAAAACCTGAGCGGTACTTTCTAGCAGTTCTGGACGACTAATACCAAGAAGCTGTGTTTCCAAGGCCATTGGGTGAATCAGTGGACCAGTCAAGTTCATAATCGTTGGAATTCCCAATTCCAAACGAGCTGGCATGATGTATTTCATAGCTGGGTGCATATTTTTAGCAAAGAGAAAGACGATTCCAGTTTTATCAAAGACCTTACCTAGTTCAGCTGGTTTAAGGTCAAGATTGATGCCCAATGCTTGAAGGACGTCTGCAGAACCCGATTTAGAAGAAATCGAGCGGTTACCGTGCTTAGCCATATGAATGCCGCCACCAGCCAAGACAAAGGCTGCAGTTGTCGAAATGTTAAAGCTGAAGGACTTGTCCCCACCTGTACCACAGTTGTCCATAGCATCATGAATTTCAGTTGGAATGTGTTGGGCATGCCCTCTCATGACTTGTGCAATGGCTGTGCGTTCTTCCGGTGTTTCCCCCTTCATCTTAAGGGCCAAGAGGAGAGAAGCAATCTGCGCTTCGGTTACACGCCCAGTTACGATACGCTCAATGACATCCGTCATTTCCACACCTGATAAATGTTCAAATTTTGCTAATTTTTCAATAATCTCTTTCATCCTAGTTTCCTCACTTTACAACCTTCTCGATAAAATTCCGAATAGAAGACAAGCCATCTGGCGTTCCGATACTTTCTGGATGGTATTGGAAGCCATAAATCGGCAGGCTTTTGTGTTGAATTCCCATAATAGCTTGGTCATCAGTCGAACGAGCTGTAACTTCAAAGCCTTCTGGCATTTCTTCAATCAAAATACTGTGATAACGCATGACTGGACGACCATCCTCGATGCCTTGATAGAGAACAGATGGCGCTTCAAAGCTGATGTGGCTCTGTTTCCCATGCATAACTTTTGGAGCCAAGCCTAGCTTCCCACCAAAGACTTCTGCAATAGCTTGATGACCCAAACAAATACCTAGAATTGGCTTCTTGCCTGCAAAGTCACGAATCATATCTTCCATCTTTCCAGCATCAACTGGCCAACCAGGACCGGGAGAAAAAACCAGACCATCTGCTTTTTCAGCTTCTTCATACAGCTTGGGATCATCATTTCTCAAAACCTGCACCTCTGCAAAATTCCCGATGTATTGGGCCAAGTTATAGGTAAAAGAATCATAGTTGTCAATCAATAAAATCATGGTCTTAGTTCTCCAATTCTAGTCATAGATTTAGCTTTGTTAATGGTTTCTTGGTATTCGTTTTGGGCGATGGAGTCGTAGACAATCCCTGCCCCGGCCTGCACATAGGCTGTTTGATTTTTAAGAATCATAGTTCGGATGGCAATGGCCAAATCCATATCACCTGTCGCAGACAAGTAGCCGATTGCTCCTGCGTATACGCCTCGTTTTTCCGTTTCCAGTTCATAGATCCGTCTCATGGCCCGAATCTTTGGTGCTCCTGACACTGTTCCAGCTGGAAGTGTAGCTTTCAAGGCATCCATGGCAGTGAGGCCTGGAAGCAAACGTCCCTTGACCACGCTGGTCAAATGCATGACATAGCGGAAGAGCTCCACTTCCATATACTTGGTGACTTGAACACTGGCCGTTTCAGAGATGCGACCAATATCATTGCGTCCCAAATCTACTAACATCCGATGTTCTGCTGTTTCCTTCTCATCAGAAAGCAGGTCTGTCGCCAAGGCCTTATCCTCTTCATCCGTAGCTCCTCTTGGTCGCGTTCCCGCAATCGGATTAGTTGTCACAATGCCATTTTTGACAGAAACCAAACTTTCAGGACTAGCACCGATGATTTGATAATCCCCAAAATCATAGAAATAGAGGTAATTAGATGGATTGGTCACGCGGAGATTTCTGTAGAAGTCAAATGGATTTCCAGTAACTTCTGCTGAGAAACGCTGGCTGAGCACGCATTGGAACATATCACCATTACGAATCAAGTCACGAGAAGTTTCCACCATTTCCTCAAACTTCTGAGGAGCGATATGCGGTTTGAAGTTCAACGGAGATAGATCCAAATCTTCAAATTCATTTGGAGCAGGAATGCGTAATTCCTCAAGCACTTGGTTCAAGGCTTTTTCCAAATCTTCTTGACTGCGATCACTATAAAGAGCATCCTCTATGACATGAATTTTTTCTTTCTTGTGGTCAAAGACCATATAACTCTCATAGACAAAGAAATGCATGTCTGGCGTTCCAATGGTATCCTCAGGGATTTGGCCAATTTCTTCATAAAGAGAAATCATATCGTAACCGACAAAGCCAATAGCTCCCCCACCAAAAGGGAGATCTGAATGGTGTTGGCTCTTATGAGTCACTTCATAAAGGAAATCCAAAGGATCCCGATCAATCACTTGACCATTTTGATAAAGGACTCCATTTTCAAACTGAATCTCAAAAACAGGATTATAGGCTAGGATAGAAAAACGAGCGGTTTCCTTGTCTCTCGGAATACTCTCTAGGATAACCTTGTGTTGCCCTTTTAAGCGCATATAAGCCAAGATTGGTGATAAGACATCTCCATGAATGATTCGTTCCATTGTAATTTCCCTTTCAGTTTCTTATTTTTAATTTTTGGTCTTTTTTCTATTTCCCTTAAATAGTGCGGACGGGAGGTAAAATTATCCAGTGGATGATTTTAGAAATCCATGAAATGAAAGACCTAATTTTCGAGCTCCTCGCTCATTCATTTCTAGGCTCAGGCTAAAATAGTTCCCCAAACTATTTTACTCTCAAAAATTCCGTTCTAGAGAAGCATCTTTGCTTCTCTAGAATACCACTATAGCGGGAAATAGCGGGTCAATGCTCACTTCGTTAGCAAATATTTTATAGAAATCTATCTAGTGATGAAGCATAATTTAAAACTGATAGCCATATCTACGATAAATATATAAAAATCCCCACGCAAAATAACTTGCGTGAGGACGAAATTCGCGGTGCCACCTCAATTATAGGATTTCTCCTATCTCTCATTCCTGTCTCAGAACTTTCCTATAACAGGCTGTGCGATAAAGGGCACTCCCTTGAGAATTATGTTTTCTTCTCTCGTTTCAGATGGACCCAACCTTACAGCTTTCTCTGCTTGATTCCAGCAACCACAAGCTCTCTGTGAGAGAAAAGACTGTAATTTTTCCATCTTTTATTTTTTAGCTTCTAGGTAGTCTGCAATAGCAGCTACGTCCTTGTCTCCACGACCAGAGACATTGATGATGATAATCTCATCTTTACTTAGTTTCGGTGCACGTTTAACCGCTTCTGCGATGGCGTGCGAACTTTCAATCGCTGGGATAATCCCTTCTGTCTTACTAAGAAGGAGCAAGGCTTGAACAGCTTCTTCATCTGTCGCTGCTACGTATTCTACGCGGCCAGAATCTTTGAAGTAGGCGTGTTCTGGGCCAACCCCTGGATAGTCCAAACCAGCTGAGATAGAGTAAACTGGCGCCAGCTCTCCGTCTTCCTTAAAAACTGCATAGGTCTTCATACCATCGACAATTCCGACACTACCCTTTGTCATAGTGGCTGCATGCTTGTCTGTGTCAAGTCCGTGACCGGCAGCTTCGACCCCAACCAATTTGACTTCTTCATCAGCCACATACTGTGAAAAAGCACCGATAGCATTGGAACCACCACCTACACAGGCAATGACGTAGTCTGGTAAACGGCCTTCTTTTTCCAAGATTTGACGACGAGATTCTTCACTGATGACCTTTTGAAACTCATGGACAATAGTAGGATAAGGGTGAGGTCCCACAGCCGATCCCAAAACATAGAAGGCTTCAAGGTCATTCATCCATGCTCCAAAGGCTGCATCGACCGCATCCTTGAGAGTTCGTGTCCCCGTTTCAACCGCGTGAACAGTTGCTCCCATCATCTCCATGCGGAAAACATTGAGACGTTGACGCTCCACATCTTCTGCCCCCATGTAGACATCACAAGCCATACCAAACTTAGCTGCAGCTGCTGCTGTCGCAACACCGTGCTGACCAGCTCCTGTTTCCGCAATCACTCGTTTTTTGCCCATACGTTTGGCAAGAAGAATTTGTCCTAAAACGTTGTTAAGTTTGTGAGAACCAAGGTGGTTAAGATCTTCGCGCTTGAGATAAATCTTAGCGCCACCTAAGTGATCTGTCAAACTTTCCGCAAAATAAAGCGGTGTTTCACGACCTGAATAATCCTTCAAGTAATGGCGAAATTCTGCCAAAAACTCTGGATCATCGTTGTATTTGTCAAATGTCATTTCCAACTCATCCAACAAAGCCTGAATCGGCTCCGGTACAAAACTACCACCAAATTGTCCAAAATAACCTTTAGTTGTCATAAATTTTTCCTCTTTCCATATTAATTCGGCTTTTTGTTTGCTTTTAGTAGTAGGCAAGGAGCTGCAGATAGAACTCAAGTTCATCAAAGCGACTTAACGCCCTAATAAAAGATAAACAAAATGACCGAAAGAAAAAAGCCCACACACAGAATCTACTTCCATGTGAGGGCGTTGGTAACGCGGTGCCACCTCAATTATAAAGGGACTATTCCCCTTTACATCTCTGCCTTGTCTAACAACAAGTTGCACTATAAGGTGTGCGCACCGAATTTTCATTGTTTCAAATTCATTTTTAAAATCAGCCCACTTTCACTACTTTCAACCACCTGTTCACAATCACCACAGGCTCCCTGAAGATCAAATATAGTTACTTTTCTGATTTATTGAGAATATTATATGTTATTGTTCTATCTTTGTCAAGATTTTTTTATAATTTTTTTCCAGAACCAAGGATTTCTTCGGAAATTCTCACCAAAGTCTTAACGATATAGTCTACTTCTTCATCGCTTAGTTTAGTATGAAGAGGGAGCGTAATTTCATTTTCAAAGAAGGCATAGGCTCTTGGATAATCTGCCATATCAAAACCAAGATTCTTATAGGCTGTCAAGAGAGGAAGCGGTTTGTAGTGTACATTACTTGCAATTCCTGCTTTGGCCAATTCTTGAATGATAATATTGCGTTCTTCTAAGCTTGCTCCTTCTACATGAGTGATGTATAGGTGGCGTGAAGATTCAACAGTATCAGTCTTGTGTGCCAATGGACGGATACGAGAACCTGCAAAACCTCGATCGTAGCGGTCCACGATGTCCTTACGACGTTGTAGCAAAGCTGGGTAACGATCCAATTGTACCAAACCAATCGAAGCCATGATATCCGTCATGTTGCACTTGTAGGCTGGTGTTACGATATCGTATTCCCATGAACCCAATTGCATCTTGGCAAGAGCATCTTTGGTTTGACCATGAAGGGAAAGGATTTGGAACTCCTTGTACATCTCTTCGTCGTCAATCGCTGGATTGGCTTTCCAAGTCGCACTTCCTCCCTCAGCCGTTGTAAAGTTCTTAACGGCATGGAATGAGAAGGAAGTAAAGTCAGCGATCGAACCAGCTGGTTGCCCTTTGTAAGTAGATCCCAAAGCATGGGCACTATCAGAGACAATCACAATACGGTTAAAGGCTTTTTGCCACTTGCTAGCAGCTGTAAAGAGATCACGTTTTTTCTCCACAACTTGGAACAAACGGTCATAGTCGCAAACAATCCCGGCAAGCTCTACTGGGATGATTACCTTGGTTTTTTCAGTGATGGCTTGCTCAAGCAGGTCATAATCCATCTCAAAAGTATCTGCTTGGATATCCACCATGACAGGTGTCGCTCCTACGTGTGTGATGACACTACATGAAGCTGTATAGGTCATAGCTGGAACGATGACTTCATCCCCAGGTCCCACTTCAAGCACACGCAAAATCAACTCAAGAGCGGCTGTCGCAGAGTTGAGACAGACAGTCTTAGGAGTCTGTGTGTAAAGAGACAAGCGGCGCTCCAGTTCTTTTGTCTTCGGACCTGTTGTGATCCAACCAGAACGCAGAGTGTCTGCTACTTCAGCAATTTCAGCTTCCGTAATATCTGGCGGTGAAAATGGAATATTGTAGTTTGGCATTGATTTGCTCCTTTTATCTGTACTCATTTTCTCATGACTACTTTATTTTAGCACTTCAAACACGGTTTGAAACATGATTTTGATGTCTCTAAGGAAACTAAACTCTCGGAGATAGGCGAGATTATAGCGCATCTTTTCAGGAAGAACATGCTCGACATAGGCTTGGTCAACCGTCAGACCTTTCTCCGTCATTTGACTGATGATGGTGTCCTCATCCTTGTAGTTGATACTAGCTGGAGAGGTGATTCCGGCTGGCAAGAGCAAGGTCGCCATCATTTCAGGGCTATACTGCTCGGTGTAACGTGGCACCTCAGGTCGTGTCCCAACAAAGGACATCTCGCCTTTAAGGACATTGACCAGTTGAGGCAGTTCATCCAAGCGCACACGGCGGATGAAATTTCCAACCTTGGTAATGCGACTATCGTTAGCAGAAGTCACCAGGCTTCCTTTTTTATCCGCATCCGTTACCATAGTACGGAACTTCCAAATCTTGAACGGACGGTTGTACTGGGTCACACGCTCTTGCTTGTAAATGACAGGTCCCTTGCTATCCAACTTGATCCAAATGCTCAAGATAAGAAAGATGGGAGAAGTCAAAAGTAGCAAAAACAAGGCCAGAACCCAATCCAGGCAACGCTTGAAAATCAGCGACCCCTTCCTTTTAGAGACAAGCTGGTAGTAGGACTCAACCTCGCTTGATTGCATTTCCACGGGTAGGTCTTCCCATTTCAGCATGCTGTTTCTCCTTTGTTTTTATTATACTATTTGTCAACATTTTTCATTATACCACAAAATGGAAAAGGCGGTGCAAGAAATCTGTAATTTAGAGGAATTCTTATTCGGACATGGCCCCTGCCTGCAAGCTATACATCTTGTGATAGGTTCCTCCCAAGGCCAAGAGTTCCTCATGGGTTCCACTCTCGATGATGCGCCCCTTGTCCAAGACGTAGATACAGTTGGCATCTTGGATAGTTGAAAGGCGATGAGCGATGGCAATGGTCGTCCGCCCCTGTCTCATTTTAGCCAGAGAAGCTTGAACCAAACTTTCTGTTTCCGAGTCAATATTGGCTGTCGCTTCATCCAAAATTAGGATTTTAGGCTGACTGGCGACTGTTCTAGCAAAGGCAAGAAGCTGGCGCTGTCCAGTAGAAAAGCTCGAACCACGCTCGGAAACAGGAGCATCATAGCCCAGAGGAAGGTCTTGAATAAAGGAATCCGCATCGACAAAGGCAGCTGCATCCTTTACCTGCTCATCGCTGATCTCTTGGTACATGGCGATATTGGACTTAATAGTCCCATGATAGAGGAAGGGATCCTGCAAGACTAGACCGATATTTTTTCTCAATTCTTGCTGGCTATAGTTTCGGATATCCACATCATCCAAGAGAACTCGCCCCGACTGAAATTCATAAAAACGCATGAGGACATTGATAATCGAAGATTTCCCCGAACCTGTATGACCTACAAAGGCAATGGTTTCGCCCTTCTTAACTGAAAAGGAAATATCATCCAGAATCTGGTGTTTTCCATCATATGAGAAACACACGTGCTCAAACCGAATATTACCTTCTGTAATCTTTGCTTGGCTATCCTTTTGAAGGGGTTCATAGGTCCTCTCGTCAATCAAGGCAAAGACACGTCCAGCTGAGATCATAGAAGTTTGAAGGGTTGAAAAGTTTTGCGTCACCTCAATCAAGGGGTCAAAGAGCCGATTGATGTACTGGATGAAGGCATACATGGTTCCTGCTGTTATTCCCAGATAAAGTCCACGGTAGCCAAAATAGGCCATTAAAACGGCATAACCTAGAAGTTTTAGCAAACTCATAGCAGGTCTCAAAAAGAGAGCATCTAAGGCTACAGATCGGTTGGCATAGACCAAGTGTTCTTGGTTGATTTCATCAAATTCTGCCTGCAGGCGTTTTTCTTGATTAAAGGCCTGGATAATCCTGATTCCCTCGATATTCTCTGCCAGCTTACTATTGATATCTGACAAGAGACTTCTGGTTTTTTCGATGATTTTCACTGACTTTTTCCGATAGAGATTGACCAAAAGGAAAATCAAAGGAAGAAAAAGCAGGACTAAAGCTGTCAAACGAAAATTCAGCACCAACATGGTATACAGAGTTGTCAGAAAGATAAAAACTGCTGAAATAAAGCTGGATAAAATCCCTGAAAACATATCACTGATGGTCTCGGTATCATTTGTCAAACGAGAAACGATGGAACCTGCTGGTGTCTTGTCAAAATAAGACATGCCTAGTTTTTCCATATTGGCAAAGGCATCGCGACGAATATCTCTGACAATACTGTAGGACACCCGCGCAAAGAGAAGATTGCCGACATACTGGACCAGAGTTTGCAGGATATAGAGGCCATAGTAGGCTAATAAAACTGTAATAGCAAGATGGTTTAGGTTGCTGAGGTACTGGTCGATAAAGTGGGAAGCTACAAGGGGAATGACACTTTTAATGACCGTCGTCGCGAGGAGAAAACTGAGTGCCAAAAAGGTCAGGAGGCCATAGGGCTTGAGATAGGACATCAAGCGCTTCAATACAGCCCATTGTTCTTTCTTATTCTGCATCTTCTTCTCCTTTCATTTCCAACTGCTGAGACTGATAGGTTTGGGCATACCAGCCATCTAAAGCTAGCAGGTCTTCGTGTGTACCGCGTTCTATGATTTGTCCATTTTGCAGAACCAAGATCAGATCTGCATGGACGACTGCACTGAGACGATGGGCTGTGATGATGGTTGTCTTATCCTTCCGCGTTTCCTTAAGATTGTCAATGATAGCGTACTCTGTCTTGGCATCCACGGCGGACAAGGAGTCATCTAAAATCAAAATATCAGGGTCTAAAATCATAGCCCGACTCATGGCCAGACGTTGCTTTTGCCCACCTGATAGACTAACTCCTTTTTCACCGATCAGCGTATCAAATCCCTGAGGCATGTCCACAATATCTTGGTAAACTTGGGCTAGCTTAGTCGCTTCCTCAACCGTTGAAAGGGGCAAATTAGGATTTCCAAAGCGGATATTGTCTAAGATAGAGGCCGCAAAGAGAAACTGATCCTGAGGAACATAGCCCATGAGACTGCGAAGGTCCGTCAGACGATAATTCCGAATATCATGACCGTTTAGGTAAATGGCACCCTTATCCACATCGTATTCACGCAAGAGGAGCTTAATCAAGGACGTTTTCCCAGAACCTGTCTGCCCGACCAAGCCTAGGGTTTGCCCTTTTTCCAGACTAAAGTGAATATCCGTCAGTGTCTCCTCATTTTCAAAGGCAAAGCTGTCAATGGCGTACTCCAAACGTCCATTTTCAATACCGTCCAGAGGAAACTCAGAGTCTTGTACAGGTGATTCCTGAGACAAAAGATCCTCAATTCGCTGATAGGACACCTTCCCTCTTTGAGTAATATTAAAGAGGAAGCCAATGGCCATAAGAGGCCAGACCAACATATCCAAGTAGCTGATGAAAGTGATCAGATTTCCAACTGTAATCTGCCCCTCCTGAACCATCAAGGAACCGACCAAAAGGGTTAAAACATAGGACGAACCAACAAACAAGAGAACCATGGGATCAAAGAGGCTATCGTATTTCATGGTTTGGAGGTTCTTCTGGAAGGTCAATTCATTGACTGCCTGAAAAGACTCTAACTCGTCCGCCTGATAACCGAAAGATTTGGTTACTTTGATACCTGATACAGACTCCTGTACCTTGTTATTGAGTTCAGAAAAGGCAGCTTGAGATTCGCCAAAGGCCTTGTGGGTCTTTCTCCCTAGACGACTGGTCGCATAAGCCATGAAAGGCAAGGGAAGAATGGCAACCAAGGTCATTTGCCATGAGATGCTAAAGAGCATGGTCAGCAAAGTCACCAGAGCCGTGATGGAAGCATCCACTGCTGACATGACTCCGCCACCTGCGAGACGAGTTAGGGCATTGATATCATTGGTGGCGTGTGCCATCAGGTCTCCCGTTCGATAGGTCTGATAAAAGGCTGGCGACATTTTTGTGAAATGCTCAAACAATCGAGAGCGCATAATCTGCCCCAGACGGTAGGAAGTTCCAAGGATATACATGCGCCAAACATATCGCAGATAGTACATCCCAAAGGCTGCCAGCAGCAGATAAAATAGATTAAGAAGGAGGTCCTGATGGGTTAATTGCCCCGATGTAATGGCATCAATCACCCGCCCCATAACCATGGGAGGAATGAGATTGAGGACGGAAACCAAGACCAGGGCCACAATTCCGACTAGATAACGGCGCTTTTCTAATTTGAAAAACCACCAGAGTTTTTGAATAATGGACATAAACTCCCTTTCTGATTGCAAATGGAAACCTGAGGCACGGACCTCAGGTTTTTCTTATTCATAGGTTACGACTGTTACGACACCCTTGTCGTACTCAGCGATAAAGATATTGGCCACATTGTCATATCCTTGTTTGCTGAGGTTATCAAGCAGCCATTCTTCGCTCCGACCAATGGACTCCAAAATTTCTACTTGGACGACGCCATCTGTGACAACAGGATACTTGGGATTTTCATCTCCCATTTGGACTACGATGAGTTGGCCATTTTGCTCCTGCACAGCGCGTTTGACTTGTTTCATTTGGAAAATTCCCTGGCTACGAAGCTTAAGAGCTACATCCGCTGCTGATAAACCAACCGAACGGCAGGCTTCTGGATCAATCTTCCCATTTTTGATGAGCAGGGTTGGCTTCCCATCAATCAAACGTTTCACAAAGTAAACATTATTGTTGAGCCATTTGAGAGTCAAGACCAGAATGGTCCACATAATCAGGATAACTGCATACTGAAGGATACTGATGGCGCTATTGTAAATCACCCCGCCGATAATCCCCCCAAGTACATAGTTCTGAATTTGGTCTATTGCTGAGTTAGGCGCTAGGTTGCCCTTTCCTGTCACATTAATCACGAAAACCAGAGAAAAGAGTCCCAAGGCTAGTTTGATTAAAATTTCGATATAATTGAGTGTCATTTGTTCACCTCCACCAGTTCAATTGCATCTGTTTTATACAATTCGACTTTCTCTAAGAGATACTTGTCTGGCTCACTTCCGTTTAGGGCACGATAATAGCGATCTCCCACCTTGAGGAGTGCTCCATCCGTGTCTGCAGAAGTATTGACATAAACTTCCGACTTGTCAACTCCCAAATCTTTGGAAACAAGCTCGATGAAATGAAGTGAAGCTTGAAATTTATTGTTAGAAACTTGATTGTTTTGATAAGTCGTGATGCTGACCAAAAGGAGAGCTAATAAGGTTAAGGCTGAAATCATGACCAACTCACGAAATTTGGTCCCCTTTTTATCATGATAAGCCTTGAAGGCCAAAAATCCTGTCACAGCTAATAAAACAATCCCTAAACCAATCATGATGCCATTTTGCTGACCGATTTGGCTGAGGACATAGTCATAAGAATAGAATTTCATGTATTTTCACTCCCTTTCATAAAATCATTCTTAATTATAAACGAAAGAGGGTGATTTTTCAAACCATACGTTGGGGAAATGCGCCTTTTTTTGGTATAATATAGTCTGTAATCTGAATGAAAAAGGTAACTTTATGAAACTCATATCATGGAATATCGATTCCCTCAATGCGGCCCTAACGAGCGACTCAGCTCGTGCAAAATTGTCCCAAGAAGTCCTACAAACCTTGGTAGCCGAAAATGCTGATATTATCGCTATCCAGGAAACCAAGCTTTCAGCAAAAGGGCCTACAAAAAAACACTTGGAAATTTTAGAAGAACTCTTCCCAGGTTATGAAAACACTTGGCGTTCTTCCCAAGAACCTGCTCGTAAAGGCTATGCTGGAACCATGTTCCTTTATAAGAAAGAACTCACACCAACGATTAGCTTCCCAGAAATCGGTGCTCCGTCTACCATGGACTTGGAAGGCCGCATTATTACGCTGGAATTTGACGACTTCTTCGTCACCCAGGTCTATACACCTAATGCTGGCGATGGACTCAAACGCTTGGGTGACCGTCAAGTCTGGGATGTCAAATATGCTGAGTATCTAGCTGAGTTAGACAAAGAAAAACCAGTCCTTGCGACGGGTGACTACAACGTAGCCCACAAGGAAATCGACCTTGCAAATCCTGCCAGCAACCGCCGTTCACCAGGATTTACAGACGAAGAACGTGCTGGCTTTACCAACCTCTTGGCAACTGGATTTACCGACACCTTCCGTCATCTTCACGGCGATGTCCCAGAGCGTTATACTTGGTGGGCGCAACGTAGCAAGACTTCTAAAATCAACAATACAGGCTGGAGAATCGACTACTGGCTCACCAGCAATCGCGTGGCTGACAAGGTGACTAAGTCTGACATGATTGACTCAGGTGCGCGTCAAGACCATACGCCGATTGTATTGGAAATTGAACTCTAAGGAGAAAGCTAATGGACTATCAAGCTGTCATTCCTGAATTTGTAGTATCTGACCTCGAAAAGTCACGCCACTTCTACTGCGACTTGCTGGGATTTTCTGTCGAATACGAGCGTCCAGAGGAGAAATTTCTCTTCCTCTCGCTTGAAGACTGCCAACTTATGCTAGAAGAAGGCAGCACAGAAGAATTAGCCCAACTAACCTATCCTTTCGGGCGCGGTGTCAATATTTCCTTTGGTATTGAAGATGTCCCTCAGCTCCACCAAAAACTGCTGGAGGCCAACTATCCTATTTATCGTCCGCTGACAAAAAGAGAATTTCGAGTGGGAGATAGCTTTATTTACCCTCATGAATTTGCGATTTTGGATCCAGATGGTTATTTTCTAAGATTTAGCGAATAGAATAATCGAAGTCTACAATACTATCTAGCCTTGTAGGCTTTTTCGTTCGCTTTTATGATCTATTTGCTAACAAAATATTTGATTTATAAAGCTAATTGGTGTAAAATAAAAACATTGGCAGTAGCCTATTTAAAATTGAATATCATTTTACTTGTTTATGTCGTGAATTGGCACGACGTTTCTACAAGGTGCTGGAACACCTAACAATGAGTATGTCAGCTGAAGGTATGGTTTTGGCCATGCCTATTTTGGGGACTTGCTTAGGGAATTAAGTAGGTCCTTTTTTCTAGCCCTTTTTGAGACGATAAAGGCGATAGAAAAACACAAAAGAGTTTAGACTTTAGGAGGTCTTATGAAATTATTAGAAGAGCGCATCCTTCAGGATGGGCATATCTTGGGTGACAACATCCTCAAGGTAGATTCCTTTTTAACCCATCAAGTTGACTATCGTTTGATGCGGGAGATTGGTAAAGTTTTTGCGGAAAAATTCGCAACTGCTGGCATTACCAAGGTCGTAACCATTGAAGCGTCAGGTATTGCCCCAGCCGTTTTTACTGCCGAAGCTTTAAATGTTCCCATGATTTTCGCCAAGAAAGCTAAAAACATCACCATGAACGAAGGCATCTTAACTGCTGAGGTTTACTCCTTTACCAAGCAGGTGACCAGCACCGTTTCCATCGCTGGAAAATTCCTTTCACCAGAGGACAAGGTCTTGATTATCGATGATTTCCTAGCAAATGGACAAGCTGCCAAAGGCTTGATCCAAATCATCGAACAAGCCGGAGCAAAAGTTGAAGCGATTGGTATCGTGATTGAAAAATCTTTCCAAGATGGTCGTGATTTGCTTGAAAAAGCAGGGTATCCAGTCCTATCACTGGCCCGTTTGGATCGTTTCGAAAATGGTCAGGTCGTATTTAAGGAGGCAGATCTCTAATGCAAAAACAAGAAAAACACTCGCAAGCAGCTGTTCTTGGCTTGCAGCACTTACTAGCCATGTACTCAGGTTCTATCCTGGTTCCTATCATGATTGCGACAGCTCTTGGCTATTCAGCTGAGCAGTTGACCTACCTAATCTCCACAGATATCTTCATGTGTGGGGTGGCCACCTTCCTCCAACTCCAACTCAACAAATACTTTGGGATTGGACTACCAGTCGTTCTCGGGGTTGCCTTCCAATCCGTCGCTCCTTTAATTATGATTGGGCAGAGCCACGGTAGCGGGGCTATGTTTGGTGCCCTTATCGTTTCAGGGATTTATGTGGTTCTGATTTCAGGCATTTTCTCAAAAGTGGCCAATCTCTTCCCATCTATCGTAACAGGCTCTGTCATTACCACGATTGGTTTAACCTTGATTCCTGTCGCTATTGGAAATATGGGAAATAACGTTCCAGAGCCAACTGGTCAAAGTCTCTTGCTTGCAGCTATCACTGTTCTAATCATCCTCTTGATCAACATCTTTACCAAAGGATTTATCAAGTCTATCTCCATTTTGATTGGGTTGGTTGTTGGAACTGCCATTGCTGCTACCATGGGCTTGGTTGATTTCTCCCCTGTTGCAGCAGCACCGCTTGTCCATGTCCCAACTCCCCTCTACTTTGGGGTGCCAACCTTTGAAATCTCCTCTATTGTCATGATGTGTATCATCGCAACGGTGTCTATGGTTGAATCGACTGGTGTTTACCTAGCCTTGTCTGATATCACGAAAGACCCAATCGACAGCACGCGCCTGCGCAACGGTTACCGTGCAGAAGGTTTAGCCGTCCTTCTCGGAGGAATTTTTAACACCTTCCCTTATACAGGATTTTCACAAAACGTTGGGTTGGTTAAATTGTCAGGTATCAAGACCCGTCTGCCAATCTACTACGCGGCTGGTTTCCTAGTCCTCCTTGGACTCCTTCCTAAGTTTGGTGCCCTCGCCCAAATCATTCCAAGCCCTGTCCTTGGAGGGGCCATGCTAGTGATGTTTGGCTTTGTTTCCCTTCAAGGGATGCAAATCCTTGCTCGTGTTGACTTTGCTAACAATGAACATAATTTCCTTATCGCAGCTGTTTCAATCGCTGCAGGTGTCGGACTCAATAACAGTAATCTCTTTGTCAGCATGCCGACAGCCTTCCAAATGTTCTTCTCAAACGGAATCGTCGTAGCCAGCCTACTGGCCATTGTACTCAATGCCGTATTAAATCGGAAAAAGAAATAAAAAAGAGGTGTAGACCTCTTTTTTGTTTATCTATATCCTTACCTGTCTGTCTTCTGACCGCTGGCCTGTGACAAACATGGTAAAGGTTGCTTTGCAGACATTTCTGCCTTCTTGATTGGTGATATCCACATCCACGACACAGGTTGTGCGTCCATGATGGACACATTCTCCTTTAATGGTCAACACGTCGTCGAGTTTTCCTGCCTTGAGGTAGTTGATAGAGGACTGGAGCGTCACTCCATCAAGCCCCAGCGAGATAACCACCAAACCACTAATCTGGTCACAAAGGGTGAAGAGATAGCCACCATGGGCATTGCTATAGTAGTTGAGCGACGAGTCCACCACTTTGGTCGTCACCACAACATGACCATCTCTCATTTTTTCAATTTCGTAATTTTCAAAGGCAGATATAGCATCAAAATGAAAATCTTTCATCGTTTCCTCCTGATAGTTCAAACGACACTATGATACTACTTTTTATAGGACTGTGCAAGGAGAAAGCTCCTAGTCTGGCAAAATTCCGACCTGTTCCACAAAGCGCATAAAGGCTGTCTGTCCTTGCTCCGTCTGCTTGTAAACTCCTGCATCCTCTAGAACGCGCGCAAAGATGGCACCCACAGAGTCCTTGACGATTTCAAGGGCTTTTTCTTTATCTGTTAGGTCTGGATGTTGGACTTTGAGTTGGTCTGCCCATTCCTGATGATAGTCTGCAACTGCTTCATCATCTCCTACAAGATAGCTTGCAACTTGCTCCACTTCTGCTTTCAAACGAGGTGGTAAGATAGCCAAGCCCATGACCTCAATCAAGCCGATATTTTCCTTCTTGATATGTTGGACATCCTTGTGGGGATGATAGATGCCATCTGGATGCTCTGCCGAAGTCTGATTGTCCCGCAAGACCAAGTCCAATTCAAACTGTCCATCACGCTTACGCGCAATCGGTGTGATAGTGTGATGCGGTCTCCCGTCTGTCTCTGCTAAAATCTGCACTTCAGAATCTGAATACTGGCGCCATTCCTGCAAAATCTTATCAGCCAAGTTGATCAAATTCTCTTTGGAATCCGAAGTCAAACGAAGCACTGACATAGGCCACTTGACAATCCCAGCCTTGACCTGTTCAAAACCAGCAAATCGGAAAGTCTTTTGCAAGGGAGCCAATTCCATAGGAAATACGTGACGGCCTCCCTGATAGTGGTCATGGGTGAGAATAGAGCCTCCCACGATTGGCAGGTCGGCATTCGAACCTGCAAAATAGCCTGGAAACTGCTCTACAATCGCCAGCAGACGCTCAAAGCTCTGACGGCTGATAGCCATGGGACGGTGCTGGCCGTCTAAGAAAATACAGTGCTCATTAAAATAAGCATAGGGCGAATACTGGAAGCCCCACTCCTGCCCAGCCATTTCAAAACGGATAATACGGTGGTTGCTTCGAGCTGGGTGGTTGACCCGACCATGGTAGCCCTCATTCTCTAGACAAAGCTGACACTGAGGATAATTGCTAGCTTGCACCAACTTGGCTGCTGCAATCTCTTTTGGATCCTTTTCAGGCTTAGAGAGATTGATGGTAATCTCTAGTTCACCGTAGTCAGACGGAACACGATAAGCAATATTCTTTGCGATAGCCTTTAGTTTGATGTAGTCATTTTTCTGACTGAGTTGGTAGAAGTCTGCAATTGCCTGCTCTGGTGACTGGGCATAGGTTGTCCAAAAGTCACGATTAACCTGGCTCGGACACGGCGTTACCAAGTCCATGAGGTCAGCACCGAGAATTTCGCGCGCAGCCAGACTATCTTCAATCGTTTCCATGCAAACGGCTTCCTCAACAAGCTGGTCCTTGAGGTCAATCAATTTATCCATATCAGTCTCAACTTCCAAAACTCCTTCGCCCACCCGTGCTAAGACACGATTGGTCAGGTAGATGCGATCCATTTCCTCAAATGAACTTTCAGCAATAACGTGTGTTACAAATTTATCTACTAAGGTCACGATAGAGCCTCCTTTTAACTAGTCAAGGACGCGAGTGCCACCTGCAACTTCAGCGATATAGAAGCTTGGAGCATATCCAACGACTTCCTCGTAGTGCTTGCCTACAGCTTCCTTAAAGGCCTCAACAGCATCTTTTTGCACCAAGGCAATGGCACAGCCACCAAAACCAGCTCCTGTCATACGAGCACCGAGAACACCTTCTTGTACCCAAGCTGCGTGAACAAGGGTATCCAATTCCAAGCCAGTTACTTCATAGTCATGTTCTAGAGAAACGTGAGAAGCATTCATCAAACGACCAAAGGTTTCCAAATCACCTGCCTGAAGAGCTGCTTGCGCTTTGAGGGTACGTTGGTTTTCAAGCACAGCATGACGAGCACGTTTCAAGCGATTTTCATCTTTAATCAGATAGCTGTATTGGTCAAAGGCCCACTCATCCAATTCACCCAAGGTCTGAATATCCAAGGCAACTTGCAATTCTTCCACAGCTTTTTCACACTCAGCACGGCGTTCATTGTACTTAGAGTCCGCCAGTTCACGACGTTTGTTGGTGTTCATGATAACAACGACATTGTCCTTCAAATCAAGTGGCACCAAGTCGTATTCTAACGTATTGGTATCTAGGTAAATGGCACGTTGGTCTGCCCCCATACCGATGGCAAATTGGTCCATGATACCAGAGTTGACTCCGATAAAGTAATTTTCTGTTTGTTTTCCGATTTTAACCAAATCCAAACGGTCTAGTTTTAAACCAAAGAGATGCTCTGCCACGACCCCTGTCAAAAGTTCCAAAGATGCTGATGAAGACAAGCCTGCACCATTTGGGATATTCCCAAAGACATAGAAATCAAACCCTTTGTCAATAACATGGCCAGCTTCCTGCAAGAAATGGAGGACCCCTTTTGGATAATTGGTCCAGCTGTGCTCTTTTTCAAATTTGAGGTCAGCAAGAGGAACTTCAATGATACCTTTGTCCTCAAAGTTGGCTGAGTAGAAACGCAAAACTTGGTCGTCACGTTTGCGAGCTGCACCGTATGTCCCCAAAGAAATAGCAGCTGGAAAAACGTGCCCACCGTTGTAGTCTGTGTGTTCACCAATCAGATTGATACGAC
>CAJPPL010000018.1:0-29306 GCA_905372585.1 Streptococcus oralis | reverse complement strand
GAAAAACGATGAAAATTCAAGACCTATTGAGAAAAGATGTCATGTTGCTGGATTTACAGGCAACTGAAAAAACAGCTGTCATCGAAGAGATGATTCATAGCTTGGTAGATCACGGTTACGTGACGGATTTTGAAACCTTTAAAGAAGGAATTTTAGCGCGTGAAGCTCTCACTTCCACTGGTTTGGGTGATGGAATCGCTATGCCTCACAGTAAAAATTCTGCTGTCAAAGAAGCAACGGTTCTCTTTGCTAAGTCAAACAAGGGTGTTGACTACGAAAGCTTGGATGGGCAACCAACAGACCTCTTCTTCATGATTGCTGCTCCAGAAGGTGCCAATGATACTCACTTAGCAGCCTTGGCAGAATTGTCTCAATACTTGATGAAAGATGGTTTTGCTGATAAACTTCGTCAAGTAACATCTGCAGATCAAGTTATCGAACTTTTTGACCAAGCTTCAGAAAAAGCTGAGGAGCCTGTTCAAGCACCTGCCAATGAATCTGGCGACTTTATCGTAGCTGTTACAGCTTGTACGACAGGTATCGCCCACACTTATATGGCCCAAGAAGCCCTTCAAAAAGTGGCTGCTGAAATGGGTGTTGGGATCAAGGTTGAAACCAATGGTGCTAGCGGTGTTGGAAATCAACTAACTGCAGAGGACATTCGCAAGGCTAAAGCTGTTATCATCGCTGCAGACAAGGCAGTTGAGATGGATCGTTTCGATGGTAAACCTTTGGTTAACCGTCCGGTTGCAGACGGTATCCGTAAGACGGAAGAATTGATCAACTTGGCTCTTTCAGGAGATGCTGAAGTTTACCATGCTGCTAATGGAGCAAAAGCTGCAACAGCATCTAACGAAAAACAAAGTCTTGGTGGTGCTTTCTACAAACACTTGATGAGTGGTGTATCTCAAATGTTGCCATTCGTTATCGGTGGTGGTATCATGATTGCCCTTGCTTTCTTGATCGACGGAGCTTTTGGTGTGCCACAAGATAGTCTTGGTAATCTCGGATCTTACCATGAGCTAGCTTCTATGTTCATGAAAATCGGTGGAGCAGCCTTTGGCTTGATGCTTCCAGTTTTTGCAGGCTACGTAGCCTACTCTATCGCCGAAAAACCAGGTTTGGTAGCAGGTTTTGTGGCTGGTGCTATTGCCAAAGAAGGTTTTGCCTTTGGTAAAATTCCTTATGCCGCAGGTGGTGAAGCAACTTCAACTCTTGCAGGTGTCTCATCTGGTTTCCTAGGTGCACTTGTTGGTGGATTTATCGCAGGAGCCTTGGTTCTTGCTATCAAGAAATATGTCAAAGTTCCTCGTTCACTTGAAGGTGCTAAATCAATCCTTCTCTTGCCACTTTTTGGAACAATTTTGACTGGATTTGTCATGCTAGCTGTCAACATCCCAATGGCAAGAATCAACACCGATATGAATGCCTTCCTAGGCGGTCTTGGAGGAGGTTCAGCTGTCCTTCTTGGTATCGTTCTTGGAAGCATGATGGCTGTTGACATGGGTGGACCAGTCAACAAAGCTGCTTATGTCTTTGGTACAGGTACGCTTGCAGCGACTGTTTCTTCAGGTGGTTCTGTAGCTATGGCAGCAGTTATGGCCGGAGGAATGGTTCCACCACTTGCCATCTTTGTCGCAACCCTTCTCTTTAAAGATAAATTTACCAAAGAAGAACGCAACTCTGGTTTGACAAACATCATCATGGGCTTGTCATTTATCACTGAGGGAGCGATCCCATTTGGTGCAGCAGACCCAGCTCGTGCGATTCCTAGCTTCATCCTTGGTTCGGCAGTAGCAGGCGGACTCGTTGGTCTTGCAGGAATCAAACTCATGGCGCCACACGGAGGAATCTTCGTCATCGCTCTTACTTCAAATGCCCTTCTCTACCTTGCCTTTGTATTGGTTGGCGCAATTGTAAGTGGTGTGGTTTATGGTTACCTACGCAAACCACAAGCATAAAAAGGATTAGAATAGAAAGATTGTTACCATTTGGTGCAATCTTTTTCTCTATTCGAAATGGCTGTGAAATATGGTATAATAAAAGAATGGCAAACAAGAATACTACAAAAACAAGACGGAGACCGTCTAAAGCAGAACTCGAAAGAAAACAGGCTATCCAGAGGATGTTGATTTCCTTAGGAATTGCCTTGTTATTGATTATTGCAGCCCTCAAACTCGGTGCAGCAGGTGTCACTCTTTACAATCTCATTCGACTGGTGGTCGGAAGTTTGGCCTATGTGGCCATAGGTGGTCTCCTCATCTATCTTTTTCTTTTTAAATGGATCCGCAAGCAAGAGGGACTTCTGTCAGGATTTCTCTGTATCTTTGCTGGCTTACTCTTGATTTTTGAGGCCTACTTGGTATGGAAATATGGCTTGGAGCAGTCAGTCCTAAAAGGGACCCTGTCTCAAGTTATGACGGACCTGACTGGTATGCGGGTGACTAGCTTTGCTGGTGGAGGCCTGCTTGGTGTTGGACTCTATATCCCCATATCCTTTCTTTTCTCCAATATCGGATCGTACTTTATTGGAGTTCTCTTGATTCTAGTTGGGGCACTCTTGGTTAGTCCCTGGTCTATTTATGATGTTGCAGCCTTTATTGGAGCTCAGTTCAGATCCTTCATAGAAAAACAGGAACAGAGAAAACAGGAACGCTTCATCAAGAGAGAAGAAGAGAAGGCTCGTCAAGAAGCTGAAGAAGCCGCCAGAATTCAGAGAGAACAAGAAGAACAGGATGCATTACCGCTTCCTCCTGTAGATCCTGAAACGGGAGAAATCTTATCAGAGGTACCAGACTACGATTTCCCCCAAATTCCTGAGGAAGAGTGGATCGAACCGGAGATTATCCTCCCTCAAACTGATTTTGACGTTCCAGATGTGGAAGAAGACTTTGAGGATGAAGAGGTGCAGGTTGATTTTTCTGCCAAAGAAGCTCTCGAATACAAACTGCCAAGCTTGCAACTCTTTGCGCCAGATAAACCCAAAGATCAGTCCAAGGAAAAGAAGATTGTTCGAGAAAATATCAAAATTTTAGAAGAAACCTTTGCTAGCTTTGGTATCAAGGTGACGGTGGAACGGGCTGAAATAGGACCATCAGTTACCAAGTATGAAGTCAAGCCAGCAGTTGGTGTACGGGTTAACCGCATTTCCAATCTGGCAGATGACTTAGCGCTAGCTCTGGCGGCCAAGGACGTCCGGATTGAGGCACCAATACCTGGTAAATCCTTAGTCGGAATTGAGGTTCCTAACTCAGAAATCGCGACTGTTTCCTTCCGAGAACTCTGGGAACAGTCTCAGACTAAACCAGAAAATCTCCTCGAAATTCCTCTGGGTAAGGCTGTCAATGGAACTGCCCGCACCTTTGACCTTTCCAAGATGCCCCACCTACTCGTTGCAGGTTCGACGGGATCAGGGAAATCAGTCGCAGTTAACGGTATTATTGCTAGCATTCTGATGAAAGCAAGACCAGACCAAGTCAAGTTTATGATGGTGGATCCAAAGATGGTTGAGCTATCAGTTTACAACGACATTCCTCATCTCTTGATCCCAGTTGTGACCAATCCACGCAAGGCCAGCAAGGCCCTGCAAAAGGTTGTGGATGAGATGGAAAACCGTTACGAACTCTTTGCCAAGGTTGGTGTGCGAAATATCGCTGGTTACAATGCCAAGGTTGAGGAATTTAATAGCCAATCTGAGTACAAACAAGTACCGCTGCCTTTGATTGTTGTCATTGTGGATGAGTTGGCAGACCTCATGATGGTGGCTAGCAAGGAAGTGGAAGATGCCATTATTCGTCTCGGACAGAAAGCGCGTGCCGCAGGGATTCACATGATTCTCGCAACGCAGCGTCCATCGGTTGATGTTATCTCTGGTCTTATCAAAGCCAATGTCCCATCTCGTGTGGCTTTTGCAGTCTCATCAGGTACAGATTCACGAACCATCTTGGATGAGAATGGAGCAGAAAAACTGCTTGGTCGAGGAGATATGCTCTTTAAACCAATTGATGAAAATCATCCAGTCCGTCTGCAAGGTTCCTTTATCTCGGATGATGATGTTGAACGTATCGTAAACTTCATCAAGGCTCAGGCAGATGCGGACTACGATGACAGCTTTGACCCAGGAGATGTTCCTGAAAATGAAGGAGATTTTTCTGATGGTGAAGCTGGTGGCGATCCGCTTTTTGAAGAAGCTAAGGCTTTGGTTATCGAAACCCAGAAAGCTAGCGCTTCAATGATTCAGCGTCGTTTGTCAGTTGGATTTAATCGTGCGACCCGCCTTATGGAAGAACTCGAAATGGCAGGTGTCATCGGTCCAGCTGAGGGAACCAAACCACGAAAAGTATTGCAACAATAAAAAATAGCTTCTTTCCAAATTTGGAAAGAAGCTATTTTGGTGATTACTGGTTCGTTTTAGTTTCAGAACTCGTCGTATTTGACTGTGTTCCATTATCGCTTGTTTCTTTTGTTGAGGAAGGTGTAGAAGAATCCTGAGTTGTTGTTTTCTGCTCTTCTTTTTTCTCCTCTTTTTTATTGGATTGAGAAGTTTCTTCTTGCGTGGTATTTTCTTTAGTGGAAGTGTTGTCCCTGTTAGGTGTAGTATTTTCCTGAGGGGATTCCTTTTGAATCTCCTTGACAACAGTTGTTTGGGTTGTCGTCGGTTCTTTTTTGTTGTTTTTGTTATTATCCATGGCGTTCATAATGGTGATAGTAGCGGTGATTAGGCCAAGGATACTACCGATGGTAGCAATCGTTTTTTGAAAGACAGTAAATCCCTTTTTGATGTGTTCTGTTTTTGGTTTTGAAGTTCTACGATAGTTAGACATGATACTCTCCTTTAATTATGATTTATTATACCTCATTTCTTTAAAAAAATCTTAAAAAAAGAGAAACCTCCCTTTCTTGTCGCAGGTCTCTTTTCGTGATACAATAGAAGGAGTGATTTTAGAAAGCGTGAGAAAACATGATCTACTTTGATAATTCGGCAACAACCAAGCCTTATCCTGAAGCACTTGAAACTTACATGCAGGTCGCTTCAAAAATTGTAGGAAATCCATCTAGTCTCCATCGTTTGGGAGATCAGGCAACACGAATTTTAGATGCTTCCCGGCAGCAAATTGCAGATTTGATTGGGAAGAAGAGTGATGAAATCTTCTTTACCTCTGGTGGAACAGAAGGAGATAACTGGGTCATCAAGGGTGTGGCCTTTGAAAAAGCCCAGTTTGGCAAGCATATCATCGTATCAGCTATTGAGCATCCAGCAGTCAAGGAATCAGCCCTTTGGCTGAAAAGTCTAGGTTTTGAGATAGATTTTGCTCCAGTTGATGAGAAAGGATTTGTGGATGTTGAAGCATTAGCAGATTTGATACGTCCTGATACGACTCTCGTCTCCATCATGGCAGTTAACAATGAAATCGGTTCTATCCAGCCAATTCAAGCTATTTCAAAACTGTTGGCAGATAAGCCGACTATTTCTTTCCACGTTGATGCGGTTCAGGCACTCGCTAAGATTCCGATTGAAAACTATCTGACAGATCGAGTGGATTTTGCAACATTTTCGAGTCATAAGTTTCATGGTGTCAGAGGTGTTGGATTTGTCTATATCAAGTCTGGTAAGAAGATTACGCCTCTTTTAACTGGTGGTGGTCAGGAGCGAGACTCTCGTTCGACAACTGAAAATGTGGCAGGGATTGCAGCGACAGCCAAGGCTCTCCGTTTGGCTATGGAAAATCTAGACTTATTTACTGCTAAGACAAGCCAGATGAAGGCAGTCATTCGCCAAGCCCTTCTGGATTATCCAGATATTTTTGTCTTTTCAGGTGAGGAAGACTTTGCCCCTCATATTCTGACTTTTGGGATTAAGGGGGTTCGTGGAGAAGTCATTGTTCATGCATTTGAAGACTATGATATTTTCATTTCCACAACCTCTGCTTGTTCGTCCAAGGCTGGAAAACCTGCTGGGACCTTGATAGTCATGGGAGTGGACAAGGATAAGGCCCAGTCAGCTGTGCGTCTAAGCCTAGACTTGGAAAATGACATGAGTCAGGTCGAGCAGTTCTTGACCAAGCTAAAATTAATTTACAATCAAACTAGAAAAGTAAGATAGGAGCATTTATGCAGTATTCAGAAATTATGATTCGCTATGGAGAATTGTCAACCAAACACAAAAATCGTATGCGTTTCATCAATAAACTTCGTAATAATATTTCAGACGTTTTGTCTATATATCCCCAGGTTAAGGTAACCGCAGATCGCGACCGTACCCACGCTTACCTCAATGGAGCAGATTACACAGCAGTAGCAGAATCGCTCAAACAAGTCTTTGGGATTCAAAATTTTTCTCCTGTGTATAAGATTGAAAAGTCAGTGGAAGTTCTGAAGTCTGCTGTCCAAGAGATTATGAAGGAAATCTACAAGGAAGGCATGACCTTTAAAATCACTAGCAAGCGTAGCGACCACAACTTTGAATTGGATAGTCGTGAACTCAATCAAACTCTTGGTGGAGCTGTTTTCGAGGCTATTCCAAACGTGCAAGCTCAGATGAAAAATCCAGATATTAATCTTCAGGTTGAGATTCGTGAAGAGGCTGCCTATCTTTCCTATGAAACTTTTCGTGGAGCAGGAGGATTACCTGTGGGAAGTTCTGGTAAAGGTATGCTCATGTTGTCAGGGGGAATTGACTCACCTGTAGCTGGTTATTTAGCTCTTAAACGTGGTGTAGATATTGAGGCGGTTCACTTTGCCAGTCCGCCATACACGAGTCCCGGTGCCCTTAAAAAAGCCCAAGATTTGACTCGAAAATTGACCAAGTTTGGTGGAAATATCCAGTTTATTGAGGTGCCTTTTACAGAGATTCAAGAGGAAATCAAGGCTAAAGCGCCAGAAGCCTACCTCATGACCTTGACCCGTCGTTTTATGATGCGGATTACCGACCGTATTCGAGAGGTGAGAAATGGTTTAGTTATCATCAATGGGGAAAGTCTTGGTCAAGTAGCCAGCCAGACCTTGGAAAGCATGCAGACTATCAACGCTGTGACTAGCACTCCAATTATTCGTCCCGTGGTTACCATGGACAAGTTGGAAATCATTGACATCGCGCAGGAAATCGATACCTTTGAAATTTCAATCCAGCCTTTTGAGGACTGCTGTACTATTTTTGCACCTGACCGTCCCAAGACCAATCCTAAGATAGAGAATGCAGAGCAGTATGAAAAACGCATGGATGTTGAAGGCTTGGTTGAGCGAGCAGTGGCTGGGATTATGATTACTGAAATCACTCCCCAGGTTGAAAAAGATGCTGTCGATGAGTTAATTGACAATCTCCTCTAATCAGAAAATCCAGAAGAATTCAGAAAAACAAATGAAGAAAGTTAGTTATTTATCCTTAAAATGGACATTAACTGACTTTTTTTCTATTTTTGTGGTATAATAAGATAAAATTTTGAATATAGAGAGTTTTCTGACAATGAATCATTCCTACTTTTACTTAAAAATGAAAGAACACAAACTCAAGGTTCCTTATACAGGAAAGGAGCGTCGTGTGCGTGTTCTTCTGCCTAAAGACTACGAGAAAGACACAGATCGTTTTTATCCTGTTGTTTACTTTCATGATGGGCAAAATGTCTTTTACAGCAAGGAGTCTTATATCGGACACTCTTGGAAGATTATTCCAGCCATTAAGCGGAATCCTGATATCAGTCGCATGATTGTCGTTGCCATCGATAATGACGGCATGGGGCGGATGAATGAGTATGCGGCTTGGAAGTTTCAAGAATCTCCTATCCCAGGCCAGCAGTTTGGCGGTAAGGGTGTGGAGTATGCCGAGTTTGTCATGGAGGTGGTCAAGCCTTTTATCGATGAAACCTATCGTACCAAAGCTGATCGCCAGCATACGGCTATGATTGGTTCGTCACTAGGAGGCAATATTACTCAGTTTATCGGACTAGAGTACCAAGACCGAATTGGTTGCCTAGGTGTCTTCTCATCTGCTAACTGGCTTCACCAAGAAGCCTTTAACCGCTACATCGAACGTAAAAAACTGTCGCCTGAACAGCGCATTTTTATCTATGTAGGAACAGAAGAAGCAGACGATACGGACAAGACCTTGATGGCTGGCAATATCAAGAAAGCCTATATCGACTCGTCGCTTCGTTATTACCGTGATTTGATTGCAGGTGGAGTACACTTGGATAATCTTGTCTTGAAAGTTCAGTCTGGTGCTATCCATAGTGAAATACCTTGGTCGGAAAATTTACCAGACTGTCTCCGATTTTTTGCGGAGAAATGGTAAGTTAGGAAAGGAGAAAGCCAATGCATATTGAAAACCTCAGCCACTGGAGTGGCAATCTCAACCGTGAAATGTATCTCAACCGTTATGGACATGCTGGGATTCCAGTTGTTGTTTTTGCTTCATCTGGTGGCAGTCACAACGAATACTATGATTTTGGCATGATTGATGCCTGTGCTTCCTTTATCGAAGAAGGGCGCGTCCAGTTCTTTACTCTCTCCAGTGTGGACAGTGAGAGCTGGTTGGCCACTTGGAAAAATGGTCATGACCAGGCGGAGATGCATCGTGCTTACGAACGTTACGTGATTGAGGAGGCCATTCCTTTTATCAAGCATAAGACAGGTTGGTTTGATGGCATGATGACGACAGGTTGCTCGATGGGGGCCTATCATGCACTCAATTTCTTTCTCCAGCATCCAGATGTCTTTACCAAGGTGATTGCCCTCAGCGGTGTTTACGACGCACGTTTCTTCGTTGGCGATTACTACAATGATGATGCAATTTACCAAAACTCACCTGTAGATTATATTTGGAATCAAAACGACGGATGGTTTATCGATCGTTACCGTCAGGCAGAAATCGTCGTTTGTACGGGCCTTGGTGCCTGGGAACAAGATGGTCTGCCATCCTTCTACAAGCTCAAAGAAGCCTTTGACCAGAAACAAATTCCAGCCTGGTTTGCGGAATGGGGGCACGATGTCGCCCACGACTGGGAATGGTGGCGTAAACAAATGCCCTATTTTCTTGGACACCTGTATCTATAAAAGGAGTTGCCTATGAATTACCTTGTTATTTCTCCCTACTATCCACAAAACTTTCAACAGTTTACTATCGAACTAGCTCGTAAAGGCATCACAGTCTTGGGGATTGGTCAAGAACCATACGAGCAACTGGATGAGCCTTTGCGCAATAGTCTGACCGAGTATTTCCGTGTGGACAATCTTGAGAACATAGACGAAGTCAAACGTGCTGTTGCCTTTCTGTTCTACAAACATGGCCCAATCGACCGCATCGAATCTCACAATGAATACTGGCTTGAGCTGGACGCAACACTCAGAGAGCAATTCAATATTTTTGGTGCCAAACCAGAGGACCTCAAAAAGACCAAGTTTAAGTCTGAAATGAAGAAACTTTTCAAAAAAGCAGGCGTTCCTGTGGTACCTGGAGCTGTTATCCAGACGGAAGCAGATGTGGATAAAGCAGTGAAAGAAATCGGTCTACCAATGATTGCCAAACCTGATAATGGAGTGGGAGCGGCCGCAACCTTTAAGCTTGAGACAGAAGACGATGTAAATCACTTTAAGGCTGAATGGGACCATTCAACCGTGTATTTCTTTGAGAAATTTGTCACTTCTAGTGAAATCTGTACCTTTGACGGGCTTGTGGACAAGGATGGCAATATCGTCTTTTCAACGACTTTCGATTATGCCCATACACCACTTGATCTGATGATTTATAAGATGGACAATTCCTACTATGTACTCAAGGATATGGATCCCAAACTGCGTAAGTATGGCGAGGCCATTGTCAAGGAATTTGGTATGAAAGAGCGCTTTTTCCATATCGAGTTTTTCCGTGACGGGGACGACTACATTGCCATTGAGTACAATAACCGTCCTGCAGGTGGCTTTACCATTGATGTTTATAACTTCGCTCACTCCTTGGACCTTTATAGAGGCTACGCAGCTATTGTCGCAGGAGAAGAGTTTCCAAGTTCAGAGTTTGAGCCCCAGTATTGCTTGGCAACTTCACGTCGTGCCAATGCAAACTATGTTTATTCAGAAGAAGACTTGCTTGCTAAGTACAGCCAGCAATTCAAGGTCAAAAAAATCATGCCAGCAGCCTTTGCAGAGCTACAAGGGGACTACCTTTATATGCTGACAACTCCGAGTTGCCAAGAGATGGAGCAGATGATTGTAGACTTTGGTAAGCGTCAAGAATAACGATTAGGACAAAAGGAGTTTGACTCCTTTTGTCCTTTTCTTAAAGATAAGTTAAATAAAGCGTTTTCCATAGATTCTTTTAGAAAAGATATTGCTAAAAGGCCTAAAAATTGATAGAATAAGGATTGTCTAAAAAAATTTAAGGAGAATCTATCAAATGGATTTTACATGGGCTATTAAATATGCCACAGAATTCTTGGGAACTGCTATTTTGATCATTCTTGGTAATGGTGCAGTTGCTAACGTTGAACTTAAAGGTACGAAAGGTCACCAAAGTGGCTGGCTCGTTATCGCGGTTGGTTATGGTATGGGGGTTATGATCCCAGCCTTGATGTTTGGTAATGTATCTGGTAACCACATCAACCCAGCTTTCACTCTTGGACTTGCTGTTAGTGGACTTTTCTCTTGGGAGCAAGTACCATATTACATCCTAGCACAAGTTTTGGGAGCAATCTTCGGTCAAGCTTTGGTTGTAGCGACTCACCGTCCTTACTACTTGAAGACAGAAAATCCAAACAATATCTTAGGTACCTTCTCAACGATTTCAAGCATCGACCACGGTACAAAAGAATCACGTTTTGCAGCTACTGTTAACGGCTTCCTCAATGAGTTTGTAGGTTCATTTGTTCTTTTCTTTGCAGCACTTGGTTTGACTAAAAACTTCTTTGGTGCTGAGGTTCTTCAATACATGAAACAAATGGCTACTCAAGCTGGACAAACTGTTGATTTAAGTGAATTGGCAGTGAAAGCTCAAGTAGCTCCACATACAGCTGCTGGGATCTCAGTTGCGCACTTGGCACTTGGTTTCCTAGTAATGGCCTTGGTAACTTCACTCGGTGGACCTACTGGTCCTGGTTTGAACCCAGCTCGTGACTTCGGACCACGTCTTCTTCACGAACTCCTTCCAAAATCAGTTCTTGGTCAACACAAGGGTGATTCAAAATGGTGGTATGCATGGGTTCCAGTTGTAGCTCCAATTGCAGCGGGTATTGCGGCAGTAGCACTATTTAAACTACTTTACCTATAAGAAATGAAACTGGGGAATCCCAGTTTTTTTCTTGTAAAATTTCTAAATAAAATAGATATGGCTTGTAAAATATTCGAAAATCCTTTAAAATAAAAGAGTTGGAGGAATATATGAAGGTGAATGAGATTGTTCGGATCGTTCCGACTTTGAAAGTTAATAATCGAAAATTAAATGAAAAATTTTACATTGAAACCCTGGGGATGAAACCTTTGCTGGAAGAGTCTGCCTTTATTTCTCTAGGTGATCAGACAGCTACGGAGAGATTGATTTTAGAAGAGTCTCCAAGCATGCGAACACGCAGAGTTGAAGGACTTAAGAAGCTAGCTAGACTCTTGATAAAGGTTGAGAATCCTTCTGAAATTGAAGCTCTTCTTTCTCAGATGAAGTCTCTTCCTCGTCTATTTAAAGGAAGCTGTGGTTATGCTTTTGAGATTGTTTCTCCTGAACAGGATGTGATCCTTGTCCATGCGGAAAATCATATTGAAGACTTAGTTCTGCTAGATACGATTCCGGAATTTTATTCAAATAAAAGTATAAAATACTTGAGTCAATTTGAGGTTTCTGTCGAGTTGCGTTTACCTGAAGAGACAGAGAGTTTACTTGATCCTGAAGGAGTAGCGCCAGCAATTACCTTTACTAACGGGCAAGGACCAGATTTGGCTGTTGAAAACAATGTCACTTGGGACCTGACGATGTTAAAATTTTTAGTCAAGAATTTTGATCTAACCAGTCTTCGTCAGAAATTTGAAAAGACAGGCTACTTTGTCCCTAAGTCTGAAAAATTCTTCCTTGGTAAAGATACCAATAACATTGAATTGTGGTTTGAAGAAGCATGAAGTTGGAAAAAATTCTAAGAAAAATAGAAAATCAAATCGAGGCAGGGATTTATCCCGGGGCCTCTTTTGCGTATTTTAAGGACGGAGAATGGAGAGAATCCTACCTAGGCTTGAGTGATCCTGAGAAAGGTTTGAAAACAGAGTCAGGGCTAGTCTATGACTTAGCCAGTGTTAGTAAGGTTGTAGGAGTAGGGACAATCTTGACCTTCTTGTGGCAACAGGGGAAACTAGACATTGATCGACCAGTGACAGACTTTTTATCTGAATGTGATTACCCAGATATCACTATACGGCAACTTCTGACCCATGCTACAGACTTAGATCCCTTTATTCCCAACCGAGACCAGTTAAGCGCAGAGGAATTGAGAGAAGCCATGTTTCACCTCAACAGACGAAATCAGTCAGCCTTCCTATACTCGGACGTTCACTTTTTACTCTTGGGCTTTCTTTTGGAAAAAATCTTTAACCAAGACTTGGATCAGATTATAGAAGAACAAGTTTTGAAACCATGGGGGATGAAGGAAACAATGTTTGGTCCCGTTGAGATTGCTGTACCAACAGTTAGAGGAGTAGCAGCAGGTAGTATCCACGATCCCAAAGCCCGTCTATTAGGGAAACACGCTGGAAGTGCTGGTTTGTTTTCGACTGTTAAGGATTTGCAGATCTTTTTGGAACATTACTTGAAAGATGATTTTGCTGAAAACTTAAGTCGAAATTACTCTCCCTTAGAGGATAAAGAGCGTTCTCTAGCCTGGAATCTGGAAGGGGCTTGGCTCGACCATACGGGTTATACTGGTACCTTTATCATGTGGAATAGAGAGAAACAAGAAGCTGCTATCTTTTTATCCAATCGAACGTATGAGAAGGATGAACGTGCTCAGTGGATAGTCGATCGAAACCAAGTCATGGAAATGATTCGTCAAGAGGAGTAGGGGGAAGCATGTCAAAAACCGTAAAAGGAACTCTGTATACAGTAGTGGCAGGGATTGCTTGGGGCTTGTCTGGAACCAGTGGTCAATACCTAATGGCACACGGGATTTCTGCTTTAGTCTTGACCAATTTACGACTTATCATTGCAGGCTTGGCACTAGTAATCTTATCCTATGCGACTTCAAAGGATAAACTCTATGCTTTTTTAAAGACAGAAAAAGTCTGCTATCTCTGTTGCTATTTGCAGTGTTCGGACTTTTCTTAAACCAGTTTGCCTATCTTTCTGCCATTCAGGAGACCAATGCTGGAACGGCGACAGTTCTCCAGTATGTATGCCCCGTTGGGATTTTAGTTTATACTTGTATGAAGGATAAGGTAGCTCCGACTCTAGCTGAGATTATTTCGATTGGATTGGCTATAGGAGGAACTTTTCTGATTGCGACGCACGGGGAAGTTGACCAGTTGTCTGTCACACCCCTAGGTCTGTTCTGGGGCCTCTTTTCAGCCTTGACCTATGCCCTCTATATTATTCTTCCCATCGCTTTGATTAAGAAGTGGGGCAGTATTTTGGTGATTGGTGTCGGGATGGTTATTTCTGGTGTAGTGGCTATTCCCTTTACAGGAGTCTTACAGGCTAGCATACCGACTAGCCTAGATTTTCTCTTTGCATTTGCTGGGATTATCATCATCGGAACGGTCTTTACCTATACAGCTTTCCTAAAGGGAGCTAGTCTGATAGGCCCTGTTAAGTCTAGTTTATTGGCTTCCATAGAGCCAATTTCTGCCGTTTTCTTTGCCTTTCTGATTATGAAGGAACAGTTTTATGCGATTGATTTTGTCGGTATGGCTATGATTTTACTAGCCGTGACCATTATTTCATTGAAAGATTTACTGCTAGAAATAAAGAGTAAGTAATTAAAAAATCCACTCAATCGAGTGGATTTTGTGTGTAAAGATGATTAGTCTTTATTTTCGTGTGGCAAAATCAAGTTCAAGATGATTCCTGTCATGGCTGATAGAGCAGTACCTGAAAGTGTAACTGGGCCAAGTTTGAGGATGGCTCCACCAAGTCCAAGTACCAACATGGCACTAGCAATGATGAGGTTACGCATTTGACTGAAGTCAACGCGCTCTTTAATCAAAACTTTCAGACCGTTGCTGGCGATAACTCCGTAGAGAAGGATGGACATACCACCAAGCACAGCATTTGGAATGGTTGAAATCAAGGCAGTGAATTTACCTAAGAAGCTAAGAGCAATGGCGATAAAGGCTGCGTTACGGATAACAGAGACAGAAGCGATACGAGTCATCCCGATAACTCCTGTATTTTCTCCGTAAGTCGTGTTAGCTGGTCCACCGAGGAATGCGGATACAGATGTCGCGATACCGTCACCGAGAAGCGTACGGTGAAGTCCCGGTTCTTTCAGGAATTGACGGCCACAGATTTGGCTCAAGACCGTGTGGTCTCCGATGTGTTCTGAAATGGTTACAATAGCGATTGGCAAGATGGCGATTGTTTCAGGACCGAAGTACAAGTTGTATTCTTTAAAGGCACCACCAGTGCTAAATGGCAAGTAGAAACTAGGAATTTCAAACCAGTTGGCTTGAAGGACTGGGGTAAAGTCAACCAAACCAAGCATCATAGCGAAGATATACCCACCGATGATGGCGAAGAGGAAAGGAATGATACGAAGGAAACCTTTTCCTTTTGTATTGATAAAGGCCGCAATCAAGAACGTAACAACGGCTACAAGGGCGTTTTTCCAGTTTCCGTCTGCTACAAGTCCAGCATTCGTTACAGCAGAACCAGCAAGACCAAGACCGATAACGATAATCATAGGACCAATAATGATTGGAGGCAAGAGTTTATCAATCCATTTCGTACCTGCAAAACGAACACTTGCTGCTACAAGGACATAGACCAAACCAGTCAAGATGACCCCCGTTTGAGCAGCAGATACATCGCCCCCCATTTCTTTCATGGCTAAAGACATCGCCGTGATAAAGGCGAATGAAGAACCTAGGTAAACTGGAACCTTAAAGCCAGTAGAAATCATGTAGATAAGTGTTCCAATACCGGAAGCGAAGAGAGCAACCGATACGGGCATTCCCAAAATTAAGGGAACGAGAATGGTTGCACCAAACATGGCAAATACGTGCTGGAAGCTTAGAAGAATACCTTTACCAGCAGAAGGACGTTGATCAACGTCTAGTAACAAGTCAACAGTTGATTCCTGTTTCATAAAAACCTCACTTTTGGGCACCAAAAAAGAGCCCATTATTTTGCAGCAATAGGCCCTCAGAGTAAGACTTTTTAAAAAATAGCTATCTTTTAAAAATTTATATAAATCTGCGCCTTCGTCACCTCACAGGATGACATTAAAAACCTTTGCTTGTGATAGTATAGCAGAAAAAAATGATTTTGTAAATCATTTTTTCCCGAGCCTAGAAATAGGAGAGCGAGGTTGATTTTGTAAATCATTTTTTCTCGAGCCTAGAAATGTAAGAGCGAGGATTGATTTTGTAAATGGTTTTCTGAACTTTAAACAAGGGCGCACCATTGTTTAAAGTGGGCGTTTGTTGGGCATGCCAGCCTTACGTGGATATTTATTTGGGGTTTCTTTTTTCTTTTCGACCACAGTGATGTAGCGCGGATCTCCATTTGGTAGGGCATAGCTGAGGTTGTCCTCTACCTTACTAAAGAGGAGGTTAAGGGCATTCTTGGCTTCTAGCAATTCCTCAGGAGCATTGCTGGCCTTGAGTGCCAATAGTTTTCCGCCAACTTTAAGATAGGGAATGGTCAGTTCAGACAAGACTTGCATACGGGCAACCGCACGAGCCGTCACCACATCAAACTGGGCACGGAAGTTCTTGTCTTGAGCAAAGTCTTCTGCCCGTCCATGGTAGAAGTGAACACCATCCAAATCCAACTCTTGAGCCAAAAGCTGAAGGAAGTTGATGCGCTTATTGAGCGAATCAATGATGGTCACATCTAGTTGAGGATAGAGGATTTTCATGGGTAGACTAGGAAATCCTGCCCCCGCTCCGATATCAAGAAGTTTGATAGTTTCATTTGACATCAAACCTTGCAGAATAGGTGCAATCGAATCATAAAAGTGCTTAAGGTAGACTTCTTCTTTATCCGTAATAGCGGTCAGGTTAATCTTTTCATTCCACTCGACCAAGAGTTCAAAATATCGTTCAAATTGGTTCTTTTGCTGGTCCGAAAGTGGGAGATTTTGCTCAGCTAGTAGGCTGTAAAATGTTTCTGGTTTCATAGTAGTTTCCTTCTCTAGTATCATCTTATTTTACCATATTCGTTAAAATTTTGATATACTGGTATTAATCTAAAAGCAGAAAGGAATAAGATTATGACTTGGATTATTCTTGGAGTTTTGGCTCTGATTGTTATTTTTGTGATTGTTAGCTATAACGGTTTGGTTAAAAATCGTATGCAGACCAAGGAGGCTTGGAGCCAGATCGATGTTCAGTTGAAGCGTCGTAATGATCTCCTCCCAAACTTGATTGAAACAGTCAAAGGCTATGCGAAATATGAAGGTTCTACCTTGGAAAAAGTAACAGAACTTCGTAGACAAGTAGCTACAGCAACTTCACCAGCAGAAGCTATGAAGGCTAGTGATGCCCTTACCCGCCAGATTTCTGGTATCTTTGCAGTAGCAGAGAATTACCCAGACTTGAAAGCTAGTGCAAACTTTGTTAAATTGCAAGAAGAGTTGACCAATACAGAAAATAAAATTTCATACTCACGTCAACTCTACAACAGTGTTGTCAGCAACTACAATGTAAAACTTGAAAGTTTCCCAAGCAACATCATCGCAGGACTATTTGGCTTTAAAGCTGCAGACTTCCTTCAAACGCCTGAAGAGGAAAAGGCAGTTCCTAAAGTTGACTTTAGCGGTTTAGGTGACTAAGATGTTGTTTGATCAAATTGCGAGCAATAAACGAAAAACCTGGATTTTGTTGCTGGTTTTCTTCCTACTCTTGGCCTTGGTTGGTTATGCGGTTGGCTATCTCTTCATGCGCTCAGGTCTTGGTGGCATGATTATTGCCTTGATCATCGGTCTTATCTACGCTCTGACCATGATCTTTCAATCGACAGAGATTGTCATGTCTATGAATGGGGCGCGTGAGGTTGATGAGCAAACGGCACCAGACCTCTACCATGTAGTAGAAGATATGGCCATGGTGGCCCAGATCCCCATGCCACGTGTTTTCATCATTGAGGATTCTTCTTTAAATGCCTTTGCGACAGGTTCGAATCCGCAGAATGCAGCTGTCGCAGCCACTTCGGGCCTTCTGGCTATCATGAATCGTGAGGAGCTAGAAGCTGTTATGGGGCATGAGGTCAGTCATATCCGAAACTACGATATCCGTATTTCGACCATTGCTGTTGCCCTTGCCAGTGCCATTACCCTTCTGTCTAGTATGGCAGGACGGATGATGTGGTGGGGTGGCGCAGGTCGCAGACGGAGTGATAATGATCGCGATGGAAATGGTTTGGAGATTATCATGCTTGTCATCTCTCTCCTAGCAATTGTTTTGGCTCCCTTGGCAGCAACCTTGGTCCAATTAGCCATTTCCCGTCAGAGGGAATTTCTAGCGGATGCATCCAGTGTGGAGCTGACCCGCAATCCTCAAGGGATGATCAATGCCTTGCGCAAGTTGGACAATAGCGAGCCGATGCATCACCATGTTGACGATGCCAGCAGCGCTCTTTATATCAATGATCCTAAGAAAGGTGGCGGGCTTCAAAAACTCTTTTATACCCACCCACCTATCTCAGAACGAATCGAACGCTTGAAACACATGTAAAAAAAATCCAGAGAGATTTCTCTGGATTTTTGCTATGTTCAACATTTATAAATCTTGTAAATCAACGACTTCCAAACCATTTTCTGTTAAACGATAGATACTCGTACAGACCTCTTTTAAGAAGCGTCTGTCATGCGAAACAGTGATCAGACCGCCGGGATAGGAGGTAAAGAGTTTTCTGATTTCAGGTTGAGAAGTGGGAGAAAAGTTTCGTGTGGGCTCATCCAGAAGAAGAAAGTTCGGTTTGCGCAACACTAAATCTAAAAGTAGGAGTTTACCTTGTTGCCCGCCAGATAGGGAGCGGATTTGGTGGTGCATCTCTGGATAGTTGAAATTGAGACTGGCTAGGTGAGATTGGATTTTCTGGAGTTCTTCTTTTTGTCCAGTGTGGCTGAGGTAGGCTACTGGAGATAAATCCAATTGCAGTTTTTTATGGTAATCTTGTGGCATAAAACCAAGCGAAATTTCTCTTTTGGCGCTGAGTAGTTGCTGCAACTTGGCTAACAGAGTTGATTTTCCAGCACCATTTGGCCCGATGATACCGATTTTATCTTGGCCACGGACCGTTAATCGTAACTCCTGGGCTAAAATGCGCTCGCCAATGGACAAATTTTCTTTTTCCAGTTGGACTAAGACTTTAGAAGCCGCTAATGGTTGGATGTCTGAAAAGAAAAGTTGGATTTGTTCCTCTTCAAGTGGTTTTTGGGTCATGGACTGAGCTTCCTTTTCAAAACGTTTTTCTTGAGAGAGAACAGTTTTCATCTTTTTAGCCAATAGGCGACCGGCAGTACTGTCTTTGGTAGCTCGAAGTGCAGTTTCTACATTTTGCTTAACTCGGCGATGTTTTTCCATGGTTTTGTCATAGGCTCTCTGGTCGTTAGCAGCTTGCTGACTTTGTCTGGCAAAATTAGCCTTTCTCTGCTCACTATAGCGATCATAGTCTAAATGCTCGACTAGCGTTTCCGCTTCTTTCCGATGCTTGACCAGTCGCAAGTGGACAATAGTATCAGCCGTTTGAGAAAGAAAGTCTTCATCATGGGAAATGAAAATAACAGTTTGCCTAATCTTTCGAATCTGATCTTTTAGCCAATCAACTGTCTCAAGGTCTAGGTCATTTGAAGGTTCATCTAAAAATAGAATCTCAAAAGGTTTGGCTAACTCGTGAATGAGCTGAATTTTCAAAGCTTCGCCCCCTGATAGACTGCCAATTTCTTGGTCGCTAGCAAAACGGTCGCTATCAAAGTGCAACTCCTCCGCCAAGCGATAGAGAATACTGTAGTCTAAATCAGCAGAATCCAAAAAGAAGTAGTCATGTAGAGTCCCATTTTTTAGCTCCTCAGGTAACTTTTGAGGAATGTAGGCCAGTGATTGAAGGTCAGACTGGATGTCGCCCTTGATAGTAAAATCAGGTAATGCTTCCCCCGTTAAAGCTCGTAGTAAAGTCGATTTACCATTTCCTTCTTCACCAATAATAGCAACCTTTTCTCCGTCTTGGATAGTCATGGTTAGGTCAGATACAAGATCTCGTAGATCTTTGTTTTGCGTGATAGTTAGATGATTGATTTTTATCATATTGTTGCCCTTTCTAGAATGTCGATAGTGCATAACAAAAAGCTCTACTTTATCTAGTAGAGCCCAAAGTCACTGTCAAAACTCTATTATCCTCGTTGAAAAAACTCGTCAAACTAGCTTGGAGCTGCCTAACCCAACCCAAGAGGAGCATAGCTTTCTAGTTTTTTGATTTTCAATGAGGACAAGATACTAGAAAATCTAGTATGAAAAGAGCACACAAAAAGAGACAAAAACAAGATCTACTAAATAAAGATTCTTTATTTGATAGACTTAGTTGTTCATGTCTCCCTTACCTCCGAGTATTAGTACCTCTATCCTATACCTTTCAGGAAATTTTGTCAATAGAAAACAGGAAATTCTAGTTTTTATACTCAATGAAAATCAAAGAGCAAACTAGGAAGCGATCCGAAGGCTATACTTGGGTACGGCAAGGCGAAGCTGACGTGGTTTGAAGAGATTTTCGAAGAGTATCAGAATCCAAAAACAGGTCCATAGAGAGTTAGTACATGTTTGACATGCTCATAATGGAACTTGTCATAGTTGCGCCAAGCGTTGCGTGCTTGGTCGTTTAGTTTTAGACTGCCCAGTCCAATCAGAAGACTGGTACGTTGGTAAAATTTCTCAAGGTCGATTAAGATACTGTTGTCAAGCTTTTCCGCTTTTTTAAGTTCCTTGAGAGTGCTGTTCAGCAGCTCTTGCAGTCGAAGATCATCGGCTGTTCCTTGTTTGCAGCTTTGGTAGCTTTTATTTAACTCGGAAAGGAGTTGGTAAGCTTCAGTGATGAGTGCTTTATCTTCCATATGAGCATCCTCCTTGCTCTAGTGTATTCTTGCCTATAGTATAGCACTAATAGGAAGGTTTGTCATAGTAAATATGTTAAAAAATGAGATTTTAATATCAAAGTTTGGGAGGCTGACTTATAGCCTTTTCATGGTATAATCAAGTGAGTACATCTTTATGGAGGAAATATGAAGTTAAATATTCAAGAAATTCGTAAGCAACCTGAAGGTCTGCATTTTGAACAAGCTTTAGACATGGCAGCAGACTTGCGTAAACGGAACCAAGAGATTTTAGATGTCAAAGATATCCTTGCAGTGGGGAAGGTGCAGTACGAAGACCGTCTGTATTTTTTAGACTATCAGCTATCTTATACCATTGTTCTTGCTTCCAGTCGCAGTATGGAGCCAGTTGAGTTAGCTGAGTCTTACCCAGTCACAGAGGTTTTCATGGAAGGAGCGACCAACCAACTGGACCAGGAAGTTCTTGATGATGACTTGGTCTTGCCTATCGAAAATGGGGAGATCGACCTTGCTGAGAGCGTAGCAGATAATATTCTGCTCAATATCCCAATCAAGGTCTTGACGGCAGAAGAAGAGGCGGGCAAAGGTTTTGTGTCAGGAAATGACTGGCAAATCATGACTGAAGATGAATACCAAGCCCAACAAGCAGTCAAGAAAGAAGAAAACAGTCCATTTGCTGGCTTGCAAGGACCGTTTGATGGAGACGAGTAGATGGTTTTATCCAAGAAACGTGCCCGTCATGTCATTGAGGAAATTATTGCCCTTTTTCCAGATGCTAAGCCTAGTCTTGATTTTACCAATCATTTTGAACTCTTGGTTGCGGTGATGTTGTCAGCTCAGACCACAGATGCAGCGGTAAATAAGGCCACGCCAGGTCTCTTTGCTGCCTTTCCGACACCACAAGCCATGTCTGTCGCGACTGAAAGTGAAATTGCTTCACACATTTCTCGCCTGGGACTGTATCGAAATAAGGCTAAATTTCTTAAAAAATGTGCCCAACAGTTACTAGATGATTTTGATGGTCAAGTTCCTCAGACTCGAGAGGAATTAGAAAGTCTAGCGGGTGTTGGACGCAAAACAGCTAATGTCGTACTGAGTGTGGGCTTTGGGATCCCAGCCTTTGCAGTGGATACTCATGTGGAGCGTATCTGTAAGCATCACGATATCGTTAAAAAATCAGCTACGCCACTTGAAGTAGAAAAACGTGTTATGGATGTCTTGCCACCAGAAGAATGGTTGGCAGCTCACCAGGCTATGATTTACTTTGGACGAGCTATCTGCCATCCCAAAAATCCAGAATGCGATCACTATCCCCAACTGTATGATTTTAGTAATGTTTAAGGGGACTCTGAAAAAGTTTTTGCTTGATTTTAAGGGTGCTTTGTGCTATAGTAAATGGTAACTAAATAGTCCTTTAAACCTGTCCCGTGAGGCAGGCAAGGAGCGCGATAAAGTAGAAGGGTGAAGTCTATACTGTATACAGTAGGGCTCGCTTGGCTATACATTTCAAGTCTCCTTGTAGAAGGAGACTTTTCTTTTTGGAGGTTTGTCATGAAGGCAAAAGAAGTTGTAGACGAATTGACCGTCAAACGCGCGATTACGCGAATTACTTATGAGATTATTGAGCGCAATAAGGATTTGAATAAAATTATCCTAGCTGGGATAAAAACGCGTGGTGTTTTCATCGCTCATCGTATCAAAGAACGCTTGGAGCAGTTGGAAAACATCACTGTTCCTGTTGTGGAATTGGACACCAAACCTTTCCGTGATGATGTTAAAAGCGGAGAAGATACTTCTTTGATTTCTGTTGATGTGACAGACCGTGAAGTTATCTTGGTGGATGATGTACTCTATACAGGCCGTACCATCCGCGCTGCGATCGATAACATTGTCGGCCATGGTCGTCCTGCGCGCGTGAGTCTTGCGGTGCTAGTTGACCGTGGACATAGAGAATTGCCTATCCGTCCAGATTACGTTGGGAAAAATATCCCAACCAGCCGTTCTGAAGAAATCATCGTAGAGATGACAGAACTTGATGGCCAAGACAGAGTTCTGATTACTGAAGAAGCTTAGAAAGCTGAAGGAGTAGCCATGTCAGAAAATCAACAAGCATTGAACCATGTGGTTTCTATGGAAGACCTTACAGTTGATCAAGTGATGAAATTGATCAAACGAGGGATCGAGTTTAAAAACGGAGCCCAACTTCCCTACGAGAACAAACCTATCGTGTCGAATCTCTTCTTTGAAGATTCTACACGGACACATAAGTCCTTTGAAGTGGCAGAGATTAAGCTGGGGCTGGAACGACTTGACTTTGATGTGAAGACTAGTTCGGTCAATAAGGGTGAGACACTGTATGATACCATCTTGACTCTATCTGCTCTAGGAGTGGATGTCTGTGTGATTCGCCACCCAGAGGTCGACTATTACAGAGAGTTGATTGCTAGTCCATCAATTACGACTTCCATCATCAATGGTGGAGATGGTTCGGGACAACATCCTAGTCAGAGCTTGCTTGATTTGATGACTATTTATGAGGAATTTGGCCACTTTGAGGGTCTCAAGGTTGCTATTGCAGGTGACTTGGACCACTCACGCGTTGCCAAATCTAACATGCAGATTTTGAAACGCTTGGGAGCTGAACTGTTCTTTGCAGGGCCTGAGGAATGGAGAAGTCAAGAGTTTGCGGACTATGGACAGTTTGTAACTATTGATGAGATTGTTGATCAGGTGGATGTTTTGATGTTACTCCGCGTTCAACATGAACGCCATGATAGTGGAGCCGTTTTTTCAAAAGAGGACTACCATGCTCAACACGGTTTGAACCAAGAACGCTATAATCGCTTAAAAGAAGAAGCCATTATTATGCATCCTGCTCCAGTGAATCGAGATGTGGAAATTGCTGACCACTTGGTTGAAGCGCCAAAATCACGCATTGTCCAACAAATGACCAACGGTGTCTTTGTTCGAATGGCAATCTTAGAATCCGTATTGGCGAGTAGAAACGCCAACTAAAACACAAGACGTTAAAAGACGCCAGTGAGCGTCCACGAGAGGTGAAAATATGACAAAAAGACTTCTAGTATTAGAAGATGGCACAGTTTTTGAAGGCAAGGCCTTCGGAGCAGATATTGATGTAACAGGTGAAATCGTCTTTAATACAGGGATGACCGGCTACCAAGAATCCATTACAGACCAGTCTTATAATGGACAAATCTTGACCTTTACTTATCCTTTGGTGGGAAATTATGGAATTAACCGTGATGATTACGAATCCATCATTCCAACTTGTAAAGGAGTTGTCGTTTTCGAAGAGGCGCGTCGAGCTAGCAACTGGCGCAACCAAATGACCTTGGATGAATTTTTGAAAGCCAAGAAAATTCCTGGTATTTCAGGGATTGATACGCGTGCACTTACTAAGATTATCCGTAAGCATGGTACCATGCGTGCAACCTTGACCCATGTTGGAGACAGTATGGACCATGTGACGGACCAGCTGCAAGCAACAGTCTTGCCGACAGACAATATCAAACAAGTTTCTACTAAAACTTCCTATCCAGCTCCTGGAGTTGGTTTGAGTGTGGTCTTAGTAGACTTTGGGCTCAAGCACTCAATCCTACGTGAACTTTCTAAGCGTAATTGTAACGTGACGGTTGTTCCGTATTCAACAACGGCAGAAGAAATTCTTCACCTAAATCCTGATGGAGTTATGTTGTCAAATGGTCCAGGTAACCCAGAAGATGTTCCAGAAGCACTGGACATGATTCGTGGTGTGCAAGGGAAAATTCCAATTTTCGGAATTTGTATGGGGCACCAACTTTTTGCTATGGCAAACGGTGCTAAGACCTACAAGATGAAATTTGGTCACCGAGGATTTAACCACGCGGTACGTGAGATTGCAACAGGACGTGTAGACTTTACTAGCCAGAACCATGGTTATGCAGTTAGCCGTGAGGACTTGCCAGAGCACTTGATCATTACCCACGAAGAAATCAATGACAAGTCAGTTGAAGGAGTTCGCCACAGATACCAACCAGGTTTTTCTGTACAATTCCACCCAGATGCAGCTCCCGGTCCACACGACGCTAGCTACCTCTTTGACGAATTTATCGAGATGATGGAAGCTTTTAAACAAGCAAACTAAGAACGAGTAAAAGCTCTTCGGAGAATTTATGTAACTGAACACGGACGGAAAGCTCGGAATTTAGAGAAACCAACTTGGATTGTCAATCCTTCCTTGGTTTCCTAAAATTCAATCGCTTTCTATTCGTCCTTTGTATCTTATTTAATGGCAACCTGAGAGTTGCCGAATAGAAAGGCAGGTCGTTTCTTTTAGTCGCTATTGGGCGAACTAAAAACTCCCTGCACTAGATTTTTTATCGAAAAATATCGTTTCTCTAAAAAATCGTCGGAGAATTTATTTAATGGCAACCCGAGAGTTGCCAAATAGAAAGGAGAAGGGTGGTCCGTATTTGCTGAACTGAATACGGGCTACGGACGGTGCTAAAAAGATAGTTATTCCTAGAACTGACAGTTCTTCGTCATAACTCCTATTTTAGCTTTGTCCGCTTGACGCCCTTAATATCTTATAAATGCCTAAACGTACTGATATTCAAAAAATTATGGTGATTGGTTCTGGTCCGATTATTATTGGTCAGGCTGCTGAGTTTGACTACGCTGGGACCCAGGCCTGCTTGTCTTTGAAAGAGGAAGGTTATGAAGTTGTCTTAGTGAACTCAAATCCTGCAACCATCATGACGGATAAGGAGATTGCGGACAAGGTTTACATCGAACCGATTACACTTGAGTTTGTAACTCGTATTCTCCGTAAGGAACGTCCAGATGCTTTGCTTCCAACTCTTGGAGGTCAGACAGGGCTCAATATGGCCATGGAATTGTCTAAAAATGGTATCCTAGATGAGCTTGGAGTAGAACTTCTCGGTACTAAATTGTCTGCTATCGACCAAGCAGAGGACCGTGACCTCTTTAAACAATTGATGGAAGAGCTTGAGCAACCCATCCCTGAATCTGAAATTGTCAACACAGTGGAAGAAGCAGTGGCCTTTGCAGCAACAATTGGTTACCCAGTCATCGTTCGTCCAGCCTTTACCCTAGGTGGTACTGGTGGTGGTATGTGTGCCAACGAAGAAGAATTACGTGAAATTGCTGAAAATGGGTTGAAACTGTCACCTGTTACCCAATGTTTGATTGAGCGTTCAATCGCTGGTTTCAAGGAAATCGAATACGAGGTTATGCGAGACTCAGCTGACAATGCCCTCGTTGTTTGTAACATGGAAAACTTTGACCCCGTTGGGATTCACACAGGGGATTCCATCGTGTTCGCCCCTGCGCAAACTATGTCAGACTATGAAAACCAAATGCTACGTGACGCGAGCTTGAGCATTATCCGCGCACTCAAGATTGAAGGTGGGTGTAACGTTCAGCTGGCCCTTGATCCGCATAGCTTCAAGTACTATGTTATCGAAGTAAACCCTCGTGTATCGCGTTCGTCAGCCCTTGCTTCTAAGGCGACGGGTTATCCGATTGCCAAATTGGCTGCCAAGATTGCAGTTGGTTTAACTCTGGATGAGGTTATCAACCCAGTTACAGGTTCAACTTTTGCTATGTTTGAGCCAGCTCTTGACTACGTGGTTGCTAAGATTCCACGTTTCCCATTTGACAAGTTTGAAAAAGGTGAGCGTCGTCTTGGGACCCAAATGAAGGCGACTGGAGAAGTCATGGCTATTGGTCGTAACATTGAGGAGTCACTTCTCAAGGCATGTCGCTCTCTTGAAATTGGAGTTCACCACAATGAAATGCCGGAGCTTGCAGATGTTTCAGATGATGCCTTGATTGAAAAGGTTGTGAAAGCCCAAGATGACCGTCTCTTCTATGTATCAGAGGCTATTCGCCGTGGCTACACACCAGAAGAAATTGCTGAATTGACCAAGATTGATATCTTCTATCTAGATAAACTCTTGCATATCTTTGAAATTGAGCAAGAATTGGGTGCCCATCCACAAGATCTAGAAGTCTTGAAAACAGCCAAACTCAATGGTTTCTCAGACCGTAAGATTGCGGAACTCTGGAAAACGACAGCTGACCAAGTTCGCCAACTTCGTTTGGAAAACAAGATTGTCCCAGTTTACAAGATGGTTGATACCTGTGCGGCAGAATTTGACTCTGAAACACCATATTTCTATTCAACCTATGGATGGGAAAATGAGTCTATCAAGTCTGATAAGGAATCCGTCCTAGTCCTAGGTTCAGGTCCAATCCGTATCGGACAAGGGGTTGAGTTTGACTACGCAACCGTTCACTCTGTTAAGGCGATCCAGGCTGCTGGTTATGAAGCCATCATCATGAACTCAAATCCAGAGACCGTTTCAACCGATTTCTCGGTATCAGACAAGCTCTACTTTGAGCCATTAACTTTTGAAGATGTCATGAATGTCATTGATCTTGAGCAACCAAAAGGCGTTATCGTTCAGTTTGGTGGTCAAACAGCTATCAACCTTGCGGAGCCTTTGGCAAAATCAGGTGTGACCATTCTTGGTACACAAGTTGCTGACTTGGACCGTGCCGAAGACCGTGACCTCTTTGAGCAAGCTCTTAAAGACTTGGATATTCCACAGCCACCAGGACAAACAGCAACTAATGAAGAAGAAGCGGTGCTTGCTGCTCGCAAGATTGGTTTCCCAGTTCTCGTTCGTCCATCTTATGTCTTGGGTGGACGTGCTATGGAAATCGTAGAAAACGAAAAAGACCTTCGTTCTTACATGCGTACCGCTGTTAAGGCCAGTCCAGACCACCCAGTTCTTGTTGATTCATACATCGTTGGACAAGAGTGCGAAGTTGATGCCATTTCAGATGGAGAAAATGTTCTCATCCCTGGTATCATGGAGCATATCGAACGTGCCGGTGTCCACTCAGGTGACTCTATGGCCGTGTATCCTCCACAAACCTTGTCTCAAAAGGTGCAGGAAACCATCGCAGACTATACGAAACGCCTAGCAATTGGCCTCAACTGTCTTGGGATGATGAACATCCAGTTTGTTATCAAGGACGAAAAAGTCTATGTTATTGAGGTCAATCCACGTGCCAGCCGTACGGTTCCGTTCCTTTCTAAGGTAACCAATATCCCTATGGCTCAGGTAGCGACTAAGCTCATTCTTGGACAAAATCTTGAAGAACTTGGCTACCAAGATGGACTTTATCCAGAAAGCACTCGCGTTCATATCAAGGCGCCAGTCTTCTCCTTTACGAAACTAGCTAAGGTAGATAGCTTGCTCGGTCCTGAAATGAAGTCAACAGGGGAAGTTATGGGTTCTGATACAACTCTCGAAAAAGCTCTCTATAAGGCCTTTGAAGCTTCTTACCTGCACTTGCCAACCTTTGGGAATGTTGTATTCACCATCGCTGATGATGCCAAAGATGAAGCCTTGGACTTGGCTCGTCGTTTCCAAAATATCGGCTACGGTATCCTCGCGACAGAAGGGACAGCAACCTTCTTTGCCAGTCATGGACTCGAAGCCCAACCTGTTGGTAAGATTGGTGACGATGAACAGGATATCCCAAGCTATGTCCGTAAAGGAAAAATCCAAGCGATCATTAATACTGTTGGAACCAAACGAACTGCTGACGAAGATGGTGAGCAAATTCGCCGTTCGGCTATTGAACACGGTGTGCCACTCTTTACAGCCCTAGACACAGCAGATGCCATGCTCAAGGTGCTAGAAAGCCGTAGTTTTGTCACAGAAGCGATCTAGTTGAGAAAGATTTTTCACAGTTTTAAAGCCAGCGTCAGAAAACGCTGGCTTTTATAATACTGATATTGCTTATTTCAACTATCATTTCTTTTCTTAGGAATCATTCCAAAATGTGATATAATAAGGGTGAATTGGAAATAGGTAAACTATTTTCATCATTCTTTCAAAAAAATATTCTATTAAGAAATATGTAAAGACAGATTAGAAAGTGGGAAATCCCTATGTCCTCTTATGAAAAAGTCTCTCTTTCTGCGATCAATCAATCTATTGAGACTCCAAATAACAATCATTTTTGGCAAAATCTAAAAGCATTCTTAGGACCTGGTGCACTTGTGGCAGTTGGCTACATGGATCCAGGAAACTGGATCACCAGCGTGGTTGGTGGTGCCTCCTACAAGTACAGTCTTTTATTTGTTATTTTGATTTCATCCATCATTGCCATGCAACTACAACAGATGGCTGGAAAGCTCGGTATCGTAACTAAGATGGACCTAGCGCAGGCAACAGCTCATCATGCTCCCAAGTGGCTTCGCTATAGTTTATGGGTGATTTTAGAATTAGCTTTAATGGCGACAGATTTGGCTGAAGTTTTAGGTTCAGCGATTGCCTTAAATCTTTTGTTTAAAATACCGATTATGATTGCTATCCTCCTAACCGTTTTAGATGTATTTTTGTTACTTTTATTGATGAAATTTGGTTTCAAAAAAATTGAAGCTATTGTTACGACCCTTATTTTAACCATATTGGCCATCTTTACCTATCTTGTGGCCTTATCCAATCCAAGTATCCAGGGGATTATTGGTGGTTATTTACCAACTTCAACTTTATTTGAAACACCGTTACCAGGTCATGAAAGTCAATTGACCTTGGCTCTAGGGATTGTAGGTGCGACAGTCATGCCCCATAATCTCTATCTCCATTCCTCTCTATCCCAAACAAGGAAAATCAATCACAAAGATAAGAAGGATGTTCGAAAAGCCGTGCGTTTTATGACCTGGGATTCAAATCTTCAGTTGTCTCTAGCCTTTATTGTCAATTCCTTGCTTCTCATTTTAGGTGCCTCCCTCTTTTTTGGTCATGCATCTGAAATTTCAGCTTTCTCCCAAATGTACAATGCTTTACAGGATTCGACGATAGCAGGAGCAATAGCTAGCTCAATTCTGTCAACTTTGTTTGCTTTAGCCCTCTTAGCAAGTGGCCAAAATTCGACCATTACAGGTACCTTGACAGGACAGATTGTCATGGAAGGTTTCTTACATCTAAGATTGCCTCAGTGGATTATCCGTATCGGTACACGTATTTTTGCCTTGCT